>JBIQML010000006.1:0-26743 GCA_044463405.1 Nakamurella lactea
TTCATCGTGATGACCTCCGGGACGGCGAGTGGACGGGAGATGGCCGGTGGTGCGGATCAGCGTCGCAGCGCGGTGCCCGCGAGGCCCTGCTCGACGGTGAGCACCGCCCCGACCAGGGCCCTGGTGGGTTCGGCCTGCGGTTCGCTGAACAGGGTGAGTGGCTCGCCGACCTCCACGATCCGGCCGCCGGACATCACCGCTACCCGGCTGGTGGTGTAGGCGACCACGGACAGGTCGTGCGCGATCAGCACCAGTGTGAGGTTGAGCTCCGCGACGAGATCCTTGAGCAGGTTGAGCACCTGGGCCCGGATGGACACGTCGAGCGCGGAGACGGGTTCGTCGGCGATCAGCACGGACGGCCCGGGCATCAGGGCTCGGGCGATAGCGACCCGCTGCAGCTGACCTCCGGAGAACTCATGCGGATACTTGTGCAGTGCAGCGGGTCCCAGGCCCACCTGTTCCAGTACCTCGGCCACCCGTTGGGCGTGGTCGCCCTCGATGTGCAGGCTGCGCAGCGGTTCCATCAGGGAACGGCCGACCCGCATCCTGGGATCCAGGGAGCTGCGCGGGTTCTGCAGCACCACCTGCACGGAACGGCGGAACTCCTTGCGGCGCTGAGCACCGGCGTTCCACACATCCTCGCCCCGGAACTGCACCGAACCGTGGGTGGGCCGTTCGTCGCCGACCAGCAACCTGGTCAGCGTGGACTTCCCGGACCCGGACTCGCCGACCAGGCCAACCGCCTCGCCGGGCATTGCCCAGAAGTCGACATCGTCCAGCGCGTCCAGCATCGGCCGGGGACCGAACAGGCGGGCCCGGGGGAGGGGGTAGCGCTGCGACACGCCACGGGCGGCGATGATCGGTGTGCCCTGCTGTTCCGACGGTGTCGGGCCGGTCATTGCAGGCCTCCCAGCGCGGCCTCCGACGTCTGGGTGTCGGAGGTGGTGATCGGGTGCCAGCAGGCGACCCGGGTGGGCCCGTCGTCGAGTTCCGGCATCCTGGCGCAGGTCTCGGTGGCGGCGGGGCACCGGGTGCGAAAGGCGCAGCCGGAGGGCATGTCCGCCAGCGCCGGCACCATCCCCGGAATGGACGGCAGCCGTGAGCTACCGTCCAGGGCGATGTTGTCCATGGTGGGCTGGGAGTCCAGCAGGCCTCTGGTGTAGTGGTGCCGTGGCGAGCGGAAGACCCGTTCCACCGGCCCGGTCTCGACGATCCGGCCGCCGTACATCACGGCGACCGTGTCGCACAGCGCAGCGATCACCGGCAGATCGTGGGTGATCATCAGCAGCGCGCTCCCGCGATCGGACACCGCGCCGTCCAGCAGGGTGAGCACCTGCTTCTGCACCGTCACGTCCAGGGCGGTCGTCGGTTCGTCCGCGATGATCAGCCGGGGGTAGCAGGCCAGCGCCATCGCGATCATGATGCGCTGACGCTGCCCGCCGGACAGCGCGTGCGGGTAGGAGTGCATCATCGACTCGGGCCGGGGCAGGTGCATCTGCCGCATCAGGTCCAGGGCCTGGGCATGCGACTTCTCGGCCGATGCGCCGGTGTGCCGCCGGATGACCGAGGTGATCTGCTCGCCGACCCGCTTGGTGGGGTTCAGCGCCGACATCGGGTCCTGGAAGACCATGGACAGGGTGCGGCCCCTCCGGCGCGACAGGGCCCGGTCGGACTCCCGGGTGAGATCCACCCCGTCGTGCAGCACCGATCCGGAGGTCCGCCAACCCTGCGGCAGCAGTCCCATCACGGCCAGCGCCGTCAGGCTCTTGCCGGCGCCGGACTCGCCGACCAGCCCGAGCCGCTGACCGGCGGCCACCGTGAACGACACGCCGCGGACGGCAACCAGGTTGCCCCGGTACACCCTGAGGTCACGAACCTCGAGCGCGTTGGTCGGGTTCATCTTCGCGCAAGCGCTCATCGGCGCCTACCGTTCTTCGCGCAAGCGCTCATCGGCGCTCACCGTTCTTCGCGCAAGCGCTCATCACCGCTCCTTGGCAAGCTTGGGATCGAGCACGTCGCGCAGCCCGTCACCGATCAGGTTCAGCCCCAGCACGGCCAGCACGATCGCCAGCCCGGGCCAGATGGCCAGCGGCGAGGACACTCCCACCTGGTCCTGCGCCTCGTTCAGCAGCAGGCCCCAGGACACCGTCGGACGGGCCACCCCGACGCCAAGGTAGGACAGCGCCGCCTCCACCAGGATCCCGACCGCGAAGTACAGCGTGAACTGGATGATCAGCACTCCCGAGATATTCGGCAGCACATGGCGTGCCAGCACGAAGATTCGGCCCCGTCCGTAGAGCCGGGCGGCGGTGACGTAGTCCTCGGCCAGCACCCCCAGCGCCGACGACCGGATCACCCGGGCGAATGACGGTGCGAAGAACAGTGAAAGCGCCACGATGGTCGTCAGCGCCCCCGAGCCGATGCTGGTGGCCAGCACCAGCGCGGTGATGATGCCCGGTATCGACAGCAACACATCCGCACCGCGCATCACCCCCTCCTCCAGCCACCGACCACCGGCCGCCGCCGCGAGGCCGCCGACCAGCCCGACCAGCATGCCCAGGAACGAGCCACATGCACCGATGAACACCGACGTCCGGGCCCCGATCATCAGGTTCGCGACGACGTCGCGCCCCAGCGCGTCCGTGCCCAGCGGGTGCCCCGGGCTGGCCGGGGGGAGCAACCTGTTCACCACGTCGGGCAGGTTCGGATCCGACGGGACATAGAACAGCGATACCAGCGCCGTCAGCAACAGCAGCACCGTCAGCACGCCGCCGACCACCAGCGAGGCGTTCCACCGGCGCCGTCGTCGCCCCCGCGAAGGACTCAGGAAGTCATCGCCGGCGGTGTTCCGGCCGTCCGGGATCGGCGTGGCGGTCATCGTGCCACCCTCACCCGCGGATCGAGCACGCCGTAGAGCAGGTCCACGATGAGGTTCACCACCATCACGAACGCGACGATCAGCATGACCGTCGATTGCACGACGGTCAGTTCCCGGGCGGTCACGTTCGACAGGATCATCCGGCTCAGCCCGGGAAGCGAGTACACGCTCTCCACGATGACGGTGCCGCCCACCAGCTCTCCGATCTGCAGGCCCAGCACCGTCACCAACGGCAGCGCCGCGTTGCGAAGGCCGACCGACAGCAGGGCCTGCGTCCGCGTCATCCCCACTGCCCGTGCCGTGCGGACGTAATCCTCGTTCATCACGTCCAGCACCATGGTGCGCACGTACCGGCTCATCGACGCCGCCATCACCAGGCCCAGCGTGATGGACGGCAGGATCAGGGACTTGATCGCCCCCCCGACGCTGGTCGACCATGGGGTCCACCCGCCGGTGGGCAGCCAGCCCAGCTTGACGCCGACCAGCAGCGAGAGCAGCAGCCCGGCCCAGAACACCGGCACCGCGATCCCGACCTGGCTGAACAGCGTGACGATCGTTCCCGAGGGCCGACCGACGTTTCGCGCGGCGTACGTGCCGACCGGGATCGCGATGGCGATGGCCAGCACCAGTCCCGCGCACGCCAGGGGCACCGACACCGGCAGGCTCGAGTAGATCAGGTCCCCGACAGGCGCCTGGGTCCGGAACGACCGTCCCAGGTCGCCGGAGAGCATTCCGCGGATCCACTCGAAGTACTGCACCGGCAGTGGACGGTCCAGGCCGAATGAGCGCTGCAACTCGCGGATCGCCGCCGGCGTGCCGTTCTTGCCCAGGATCGTCGCCGCCACGCTGCCGCCGGCGAGCCGGATCAGCAGGAAGATGACGATCGACGAGACGATCAGCGTGGCGACGAACGTGACCAGCCGTCGAAGGATGAACCGGGCCATCTCCTCAGGCTTCCGTCCCCGCCGGTCCGACCATCACCAGTGCAGGCTCGCCAGCCGGATCCCCACGAACACGTTCGGATTCTGCCAGCCCTGCAGGTGCGGGTTCATCAGGCCCACACCCGACTTGGAGATCAGCGGGACGATGACGGCGTCCTTGGTGAGGGTCTGCATCGCCTCCTTCATGATCTTGTCGTACTCGGCGGTGGACTTGGCGGCGTCCGCCTGCTCCAGCAGCGAGGTGTACTTCTCGCTGCAGTAGGTCGCCCAGCTCACCTGCGCCTTGTCCGGGCACGACCAGTTCTCCGGCGAGTCGTTGCCTGCCATCACGGTGACGTCGAAGTCGGGATCCTTGGCGGAGAAGACGATCTGCGAGTAGCGGGCCAGGTCGACGGCATTGTTCTTCACCTTGAATCCGGCCGCCTGCATCTCCGCGATCATCACCTCGGCGGGCGGCTTGAGGTCACCGACGTCCGTCAGCGAGGTGAACTCCAGTTCCGTGCTGGCAAAGCCGTTCGCCGCCACCTCGGACGCCGCCGTCTTGGGGTCGTACGGGTACGCACAACTGTCCTTGCTGTACGGCTCGAACCAGGAACGGTCCGGCTCGCCGAAGGTGCAGGTCGTCTTGATTCCCCAGGGTGCGTTGAACAGCGCCTTGATCGAGTCCCGGTCGAAGACCTTGGCGATGGTCTGCCGCACCTCCAGCGGCACCCGCTGGTTGATCACGCCATAGGTCGGCTCTCCCGACTGCGGGTAGGTGATCAGGTGGTACTTCTTGTCGAGCCCCTCCTTGGTGATCTGCGACCAGAACTGTGCACCGGCCGGCGCGAACAGGTCGGCCTCACCGGCCTTGAGCGCGTTCAGCGCGGCATTCTGATCAGGGATGATCTTGACCGTGACGTCCGGGATAGCCGGCTTGGTGCCCCAGTAGTTCTCGTTCGCGGTCAAGGTGATCGAGTCGTTCGGAACGTACTTGACCAGCTTGTACGGTCCGGTTCCGATCGGGTCCGTGGCGATCTTCGAGGCGTTCGCCTTGGGTTGGATCAGTCCCGCCATCGAACCCATGCCGTGGAAGAACGTCCGGGACGGTCGGCTCAGGGTGACCTTCACCGTGTGGTCGTCCACCTTGGTGATACCCGTGACGGGCCCGTAGGCGGCCGCATTCCTGGTCACCGGGCTGGACTTCATGGCGTTCAGGGAGTAGACGACGTCGTCCGCGGTCACCGGGCTGCCGTCGGAGAACTTGGCGTCCCGGATGTGGAAGGTATAGGTCTTCTGATCATCGCTGATGGTCCACTTGTCGGACACCGCGGGCTGCGCGTTCCCGTCCTTGTCGAAGTAGATCAGGGGCTCCAGGATGCTGGGGATCCACAACGACAGCGCGGTCAGGTTGCTCTTGACGAAGTCCAGCGTGCCCGGGTCCTGCACCGCGATCGCGATCAGCTTGTTCTGGGACTGTCGAGGCGATTCCGGCCCGCTGGCGGCAGCGGCAGATCCGCTGGCCGGCGCGCCCTGATCGGACTGGGGCACCGACGGGGAGGACGCGCTCGACGAGGCGGATCCGGACGGTTCGCCGGAGGATCCCGACGAACCACAGGCAGCCAGGGCCAGCATCGACGCGGCGAGCCCCGCGATCAGCGCGAGACGTCGTGGCGAGCGTGCGCGAACCCGTCCGATCATGGGTGCTCCTTAGCGTCGACGGTGCTGAGGTTTCATTTAACGAAACCAGCGTCCCATTGTGATGCGTCGGTGGCACGAGGTCAATACTTGATTCGGGAAGTGCCGGTCACCGGTGCTCTTGATGCTGGCACCGAGGCGAGCGGTGCTGGAGAGTCTCACGCATCGGGATGTGGCGCGTTGACGGCCGCGTCCACCTGCACAAGAATGGACCTACGATTTTACCGAGCGAAACCCGACCGCCGCCGTTCCGTGCAGTGGCACGCCGTCGTCAGCAGCGAGGATCCCTGACATGCCAGACCACCCCGCCGCCGCGCATCCCACTCTGGCCAGCCAGCAGATCCGCACCGTCAGCTTCGAGGGCGACGCCTTGCGCATGTCGATGGACTGGACGGTCTCGGACCTCGCGCTGCCGCAGGTGCTGGTGGAGACCACGGCGGGATCGTCACATCCCAGCTCGTACCACCTGCCCAGCCTCGCAGCGGAGATCGGCAAGGGGGTGCTGCAGGGCGGGGGGAAGCCGGCCGACTACACCACGACGGACATCTGCGACGGTGTCGCGCAGGCGCATGCCGGCATGCACTTCCCGCTGGCCTCGCGCGAATTCATCGCCAACATGGTCGAGATCCATGCCAGGGCCACGCCCTTCGACGCGCTCGTGACGTCCTCGTCGGGTGACAAGGCCGTGCCGGCGCATCTGGTCGCGCTGGCCAGACTCGATCTGCCCGGGATCCACCTGCCCGGCGGGGCCATGGCCTCCGGTCCGCAGTTGCGCTCCAACGAGGAACTGTGGAACATGAGCGTGCAGGTGACGCGCGGCGAGATCGCCAAGGATGAGTTCGAGGCGTTCCAACGCTTCGCCTGCCCGGGATGCGGTGCGTGCCAGTACATGGGTACCGCGGCCACCATGCAGGTGATGAGCGAGGCGCTCGGGCTGGCGCTGCCGTGGTCGGCGCTGGTGCCGGCGACCATGGCAGAGCTCCGCCGCGCCGCGCGTGCGGCCGGACAACAGGTGCTCACCCTGCTCGAACGGGGCATCACCACTCGGACCATCCTGACCCGGCACGCGTTCGAGAACGCGATCACCGTGCACGCCGCCATCGGAGGCTCGCTGAACGCGGTGATGCATCTGATCGCGGTGGCAGTGGAGGCCGGCGTCGACCTGTCCGCGGAGGATTTCCAGCGCATCCACCGCCGCACGCCCGTGCTGGTGGACGCCAAGACGGCCGGCCGGTATCCGACCGAGCTGTTCTGGTACGCCGGTGGTGTTCCGCAGCTGATGACGCAGATCGCCGACCAGCTGCACCTGGACGCGCTGACCGTGACGGGCCGCACCGTGGGCGAGAACCTGGAGCGGTTGTCCGGCAGCCAGATGCAGCGACACGCGGCAATGTTCCTGGGCAACTACCACGTTCGGGCACAGCAGGTGATCCACACCGCCGACACGCCCGTGTACCCCAACGGGTCCACCGTGGTGCTGTCCGGCTCGCTCGCCGACGGGGCGCTGGTCAAGTCGCATGCGGTGGCCGACCGGATGCAGGTGCACACCGGCCCGGCGCGGGTGTTCGACAGCGAGCCCGACGCTGTGGACGCGGTGGTATCCGGTCGCATCACACCCGGTGACGTGATCGTGGTGCGCTACCAGGGCCCTCGCGCGACCGGCATGCCCGAGATGTTCTTCCTTTCGGAACTGGTGGCCGCCGACCCGGGCCTGGGAGCCAGCACGGCGCTGGTCACCGACGGCCGGTTCTCCGGCGCCAGCCGCGGCCCGTGTGTCGGTTATGCCTACCCGGAGGCTCTTGACGGCGGGCCGTTGGCACTGGTCCGTGACCAAGACCTGATCTGCATCGACATCCCAGCCGGCCGCCTGGATCTGGTGGGAGTGGGGGGCGAACCACTGCCGGCCGACCAGGTGCAACGGGAACTGAATCGGCGCAGGTCCGGGTGGCGACCGCCGGCCGTGCGCCACACCGGCGCGCTGGCGCAGTACACCGCGATGTGCCGGCCGGCCCTGCGCGGCGCCGGGATACGGGTCGGCGAGGATCGTTGACCCCGCCTGCCGACGGGCGATAGCATCCAGCTATCGAAAGCAGCGTTTCATCTGATGAACCGCCGATCTGGAGGGCATACATGCTGATCGACTCGTGGCCGGCCTCGGCCGCCGCGTGGGAGCGAGCCAAGCGGTCACTGGCGGGCGGAGTGTCGACCGGTATGCGTGCCTCGATGAAGCCGCACCCGCTGTTCTTCCGCGGCGGCCAGGGTCCTCGGCTGACCGATGTGGACGGCAACAGGTACCTGGACTACGTGCTCGGCTGGGGCCCGGTGATCCTGGGTCACGGGCACCCGGGACTGACCCGTGCGGTCTCCGAGCGGCTGGGCGCCGGGGCAACCTTCGGCGCGGGGCACGCGCTGGAGTACGAGGCCGCGGAGCGGGTGCTGGCGGCGATTCCCGGAACGGAGCGGGTGATCTGGTCCAACACCGGGTCGGAGGCGACGCAGGTGGCGCTGCGCCTGGCCAGGGCGGCGACCGGGCGACGCAGGTTCGTCAAGATGATCGGCCACTATCACGGCTGGTCGGACACGTTCCTGCTGGGCTACCGCCCGGATGCCCATGGCCAGGTGGAGGCGCTGGGCACGCAGGGTCAGCGGGAGTCGGCGCTCGCGGACGTCAGCCTGACTCCGTTCGGTGATCTGGACGCGGTCGCCGCCGTCCTCAAGCGTCCCGAGTCCGACGTGGCCGCCGTCTTCGTGGAGCCCGTGCTGTGCAACTCCGGGGTGATCGCGCCCCCGGATGGCTACCTGGCCGGGTTGCGGGACCTGTGTGACGCCACGGATACGGTGCTGGTGTTCGACGAGGTGATCACCGGATTCCGGATCGCCTATGGCGGGGCGGTCGAGAAGTACGGCGTGCGGCCGGATCTGGTGGTGCTGGCGAAGGCCATCGCCGGTGGTTACCCGCTGTCGGCCGTGGCCGGACAGGCGTCGTTGCTGGAGCGGGTGACCCAGGGAGTGGTGCACGCGGGGACCTACAACGGCAATCCGGTGGTGCTGGCGGCGGCGGTGGCCACCATGGATGCCCTGGCCGAGGACGGCGTATACCCGGCGTTCGACGCGCGTGGTCGGCAGTTGGCCGATGGGATGCGCGACGCGATCGCCAGGCACGGCGTCAGCGGTGCCGTGAACCAGGTGGGGCCCGTCGTGCAGTGCCTGTTCGGTGTGGACACGGCCGGCGACTTCGGCTCCTTCCTGGCAGGCGACCAGGTGTTCTACGACCGGCTGGTGGTGCACATGCTGCGACGCGGCGTGTTCGCGTTGCCGGGTGGGCGCTGGTACATCTCGACCGCACACACCTCTGCTGACATCGCCACCACGGTCGGCGTCTTCGACGAGGCGCTCGGCGCCACCGTCGCGGACGGCCCCGGGCCGGCCTGAGCCGTGGACGTCGAACTTCCCGCCGTCACCAGGATCGCCGGCGCCGCGGGCGGCCCGACGCTGGCGCTGCTCGGCGGCGTGCACGGCGACGAGCTGGAGGGCGTGCTCGCCGTCCGTATGGTGGCGGATCGGCTGGCGGGACTGCCGTTTCGCGGCACGGTGGTGTGGGCAGCGCCGGCCCACCCCGCCGCCTGGGCGGCCGACAGCCGGGTCGGTCCGACCGACGGCGCCAACCTGGCCAGGGTGTTCCCCGGCGATCCGGACGGTGGCCCGACCGAGCGGGTGGCCGCGCACCTCACGACGGAGCTGATCACCGGAGCGGACCTGCTGATCGACCTGCACTCCGCCGGGCGTGGCTTCGACATGCCGCTGCTGGCCGGCTATCACAGCACCGGACGGCTGGCTGCGAGCGCCGAGGCCGCTGCGCGGGCATTCGCCGCGCCGCTGCTGTGGCAGCATCCGAACGGATCCCTGGGCCGATCGCTATCCGCCGCCGAAGCGCTGGGCGTGCCGTCGCTGTACGTGGAGGGACGGGGCGGTGGCCGCCTCCGGCAGCGGGACCTGGACGGCTACGTCCACGGGGTTCTGCGGGTGCTGGTGCACTTGGGTCTGATGCGGCCGGGCGACGTGGACGTTCCCCCCGCGGGATCGATGACGGTGGTGGCCGGCGATGGCAACACCGACGAGGGGATCACCTCGCCGGCCGGCGGCTTCTTCGTCGCGGCCGTCGAGGCCGGTGACCGCATCGCGGCCGGAGAGTCGATCGGCACCGTCGTGGATCCGGCCGGCCGGGAGCTGGCCACCGTTGCCGCACCCACCGGCGGGGTGATGATGCTGCTGCGCCGCGGCGCTCGGGTGCGGGCCGGCGACACGCTGGCCATCGTCGGGCAGAGCGTCGCCGACCGCACCGTCACGCCGGACAGCCTTCGGGGGAGTGCGAGGTGACGGTGTACCTGGGGGAGGGCGACACACCACTGGTCATGTTGCCGCGACTGGCCGCCCGCTGGGGTCTGGGCGGGCTCTACGCCAAGGCCGAATACCTCAACCCCACCGGGTCATACAAGGATCGGATCGCGGCGGCGACCATGGCAGAGGCGCTGCGCCGCGGCCGCCGGGGCTGGATCGGCACCTCCTCCGGCAACGGCGGGGCGGCGATGAGCGCCTACGGCCGGCGCGCGGGGCTCCCCGGCGTGCTGTGCGTCTCGGCGGATGCGCCGCCGGAGAAACTGGCCTCCATCCGTCCCTACGGCATCGTCATGGTCTCGATGCGGCGGATGGGGCCACCGGTGATGGCGCGGCTGTCCGAGATCGCCGACGCGGAGAACCTGCAACTGACCATCACCACCCATGTCCACAACCCGGTGGGCATGCTCGGAGCCCGCGCGATCGGCACCGAGATCGCCACCCAGGCAGGCGATGTCACCCAGGTGTACGTCCCGGCCGGCGGCGGTGGCCTGCTGGTGGCGACCGCGGCGGGCCTGACCACGGCCGGCTGCGGTGCCACGGTGGTGGTGTGCCAGCCTGCCGGCTGTGCCCCCATCGCCCGCCATGTTGCGGGCGAACTGCCGCGGCCGGAGGTCCCCGAGTGCGTTACCGACATCTCCGGACTGCAATTGCCGGTGCCGCCCGACGGCCCGGCGGCCGCGGATGCGGTGCGCCGCAGTGACGGATGGGGGGCGGCCGTCGCCGACGAGGACACCTGGCGCGCGCAGGACATGCTCGCCGCCGAGGAGGGGATCTTCGTGGAGCCGGCCAGTGCCGTGGCGCTGGCAGCCGTCGCCGCCGACGCTCGAACCGGCCGGATCGGTGGCTCCGACCGCCCCTGCGTGGTGCTCTCCGGCAGCGGGCTGAAGGACTTGCGCAGGTTCGGCGGGCCGCTGCGTCCCACGGACATCCTCGACGCGGACCAGTTGGCGGCCACGGTCGCCTCCAGCCTTCGCGATGCCGCGCACGATGCGAGGAAGGCGGCACGACCATGACGACACGCGTCGCGGTACTCGGCCTGTATCACGAGGCCAACACGTTCTCCACCATCCCGGCGGACCTGGCGCGTTACCGCGCCGACGGCTGGCACACCGGCGAGGCGATGGTGCGGCACTACCGGGAGTCCCAGTCGGTGGTGGGCGGCTTCTTGCAGCCGGGTGCGGACGAGCGCGACGTCGAGGTGCTTGCGCTCCCGGTGGGTTTCGTCACCCCCTGCGGACCCATCTCGGCTGAGGCGTACCGGGTGCTGGTGGACGAGATGCTCGCGGCGCTGCGCTCGGCCGGCCGGGTGGACGCGGTGCTGCTGGTGCTGCACGGCGCGGCCGTGGCCGACGGCAGCCTGCACGTGGACGCCGAGATCGCGGAGCAGGTACGGGCCGTGGTCGGTGTCGAGGTCCCGATCGGCACGGTGGTGGACATGCACGCCAACGTCGAACAACGCCTCGCCGATGCCGTGGACATCCTGCTGGCGTACCAGACGAACCCGCATGTGGACGCCCGGACCGTCGGCGCCGAGTGCCGGCGGATGGTGCTGGACATCGTGCGGACCGGCCGACGACCCGCCATCGTGCTGGAACAGCTTCCGTTGGTGGTGACGATCGTCAAGCAGGACACATCCACAGAGCCGATGGCGTCGCTGCTGCGGTTCGCCCGCGAGGTCGAGTCCGAGCCGGGCATGCTCGACGTGAGCATCGTGGAGGGCTTTCCCTACGCGGACGTGCCGCAGATGGGCATGTCGGTGTTGGCCACGCACCCGGAGGCGGCGACCGCGCGCAATGCCGCGCGCCGGGTGGCCCGCGCGGTATGGGACGCCCGTCAAGGGTTGCAGGGCACCGGCCTGTCGGTCGCGGAGGCGGTGACGGCCATCCTGGCACACTCCGGCGACAAACCGTTGCTGGTACTCGATGTGGGCGACAACGTGGGGGGCGGCGGGCCGGGCGACTCCACAGTGCTGCTCGCCGAGGTGCTGGCACG
Source organism: Nakamurella lactea (assembly GCA_044463405.1). Lineage (GTDB taxonomy): Bacteria > Actinomycetota > Actinomycetes > Mycobacteriales > Nakamurellaceae > Nakamurella > Nakamurella lactea_B. The sequence goes on from JBIQML010000006.1 coordinate 11,887, forward strand.
CCGGGCATCCGGCACCGGGATCACGCTGCACGACCCGCAGGCGGTGGTCGCGCTGTCCGGGACGCCGGTGGGTGGCAGCGTGGACCTGATGGCCGGCGGGCGCTCCCCGGAGCAGGACGGTGCCCCGGTGCGGCTGACCGGGACCATCACCGGGCGGCACAGCGGGCTGTACGAGGAACCGAAGATCGCGCACGGCGGATTCCGATTCTTCGACGGCGGCGACATGGTCGGGATCCGCACCGAGGCGGGCGTGGCAGTGGTGCTGACCTCGAAGTCGGTGCAGCCGATCTCGGCTACCCAGTACCGCGTCGTGGGCATCGAACCGGCCGATCTGATCGCCGTGATCGGCAAGGGCGTCAACGGCCCGCGAGCCGGGTTCGCAGACATCTGCGGGGACCTGCTGGTGGTCGACACCCCGGGCGTTACCCGCAACTCCGTCACCGGGTTCCGCTACCGGCACCGTCGGGCACCGATGTACCCGTTCGAACCGGACACGACCTTCCCCACGATGTGAATCTGCGCGTGCTGCGCACCCGAACCCGAAGGAGAGACCCATGCCCCGCACCGCCGTCACCGGTGACCTGCCCGTCAGCCACCTGCCCTTCTCGCCTGCCATCCGCGCCGGTGAATTCGTGTTCGTCTCGGGTCAGGCCGGGGTCGACGATACCGGTGCGCATGTGCCGGGCACCTTCGCCGAGGAGATGGACCTGGCCTTCTCCAACGTGTCCCGGATCCTGGCCGGGGCGGGCGGCAGCCTGGACGACGTCGTGCAGGTGCGGGCGTATCTGGGCGACCGGGCCTACCGCGACGAGTACAACTCCTTGTACCGCAAATACTTCACCGCGCCCTTGCCCGCCCGCACGTCGCTGACCGTCAACCTCGGCCCGCTGAAGTTCGAGGTCGACGTGGTGGCCCACATCCCCGCCGGCGCGTAGCTCCGAAACCGTGCAACGGCTGGTGGCCGAACCGGTGCCGTGGGCGCCGCGATGCGTGCTGGCCGAGAGCCCACGCTGGCACGACGACCGCTGGTGGTGGGTCGATGCGCCCCGCGGCCGGGTCCACTCGCACAGACCGGCCGGCGACGACGCCACGCTGCCCGCCGCGACCTGGCTGTCGGCCGGTACCCGGGTCTCGCTGGTGCATCCCGCACGGGCGGCCGGGACGATGCTGGTGGCCCGCGGTCCGGTGCTGCAGTTCTACCGGGACCCGGCCGGCGGAGGAGCGGCCGCGGCCGGTGTCGTGCTGGCCGAACTGAGCCTGCCGCCCGGTTGGTTGCTCAACGACGGCACCGCCGGCCCGGCCGGCGGCCTGTACATCGGGGCCGTCCACCCGGATCGGACGCCCGGATCCGGTTATTTGCAACACGTCCGACCGGATGGCAGCCTCGGCGCCAGGGTTTCGGGGACGGGCCTGTCCAACGGGATGGCCGTGGACACGTCCGGCACGTTGCTCTACCACGCCGACTCCACGGGCCGGGTGGTGCTCGCCCACCGGCTGGACGGCGACGGCGAGATCACCGGCAGCGCGGTGCATCTGCGCTTCGAGCCGGGAGACGGCATGCCTGACGGGCTGGCCACCGACACCGCTGGCGGGCTGTGGGTCGCGGTGTACGGAGCCGGCGAGGTACGCCGGTACGCGCCGGACGGCGAGCCGGACCTGGTGGTATCGGTGCCGACACCCCAGGTCACCAGTGTCGCCCTGGGTGGTCCGGACGGGCGCGACCTGCTCATCACCACCGCGCGCGAGGGGTACGACGATGCGCGCAGCGCGGCCGAACCGCTGGCCGGACTGCTGTTCGCGGCGCGATCGCCGCATCCGGGACGGCCGACGTACCCGGTTCGGTTCGACACTCCAGAAGGGACTCGTCAATGAGAATCGCCGTGGCGTACATCGGTCAGGAACAGGCCACGTTCAACCCCGCCGAGACCGCGATCGACGCCTTCCGGTCCTACGGGCTTTGGATCGGTCCCGAGGTGCTCGACCACGAGGGCGGGGTGGGCATGATGGGCGGTCTGGTGGCGGCCCTGCGACCGCGGGCCGCAGCCGGGGATGTCGAGTTGGTTCCGCTGGTCAAGGCCTCGACGGTGCCCGGCGGTCGGGTATCGGCCGCGGCCCTCGACGAGCTCACCGGGATCTTCCACGCCCAACTCACCGCCGCGGTGGATCAGGGCCGGCTCGACGGGATCGGCCTGATGATGCACGGCGCCTGCGCCGCGACCGGGGTGGACGACGTGGAGGCGCACCTGCTGTCCGCCGCCCGGTCGGTCGTCGGCGACGACGTGCCCATCGCCGTCGGCTTGGACCACCATGCCAACATCACCACCGCCATGGTGCGGCAGGCGGATGCCATCGTCGGCCACCGAACCCAGCCGCACGAGCCGTACGACACCGGAGGGCGTACCGGAGAGATGCTGCTGCGGATCCTGGACGGCGCCCGGCCGGCCATGGCGTGGCGCAAGCTGCGCCTGCTGTCCCACCAGGAGCAGTACCTGACCTCTGCCGCGCCGATGAAGACCTGGTTCGACCGCGCACGGACATGGGAGGAGCGGGATGGCGTGCTGTCGGTGTCGCCCTTCCCGATGCAGCCCTGGCTGGATGTGGCCGAAGGCGGCTGGTCGGTGGTGGCTGTGACGAACGGGCGGGCCGATCTGGCCGAGGAGATCGTCGATGACCTGGCCGATCTGGCCTGGTCGATGCGCTCCGACTTCCAGGTGGCCACCGCCATCCCGGTGGACCGTGCGGTGGCGACCGCGGCCGCCGGGGACGGGCTGGTGATCCTGTCCGACACCGGCGACTCGGTGTTCGGTGGCGCGGCCGGCGATTCCACCGAGATCCTGGCGGAGTTGCTGGCCACCGACGGGATCCGAGCATTGGTTCCGCTGGTGGATCCGGCCGGCACCGCACGGCTCAACGCCGCCGGAGTGGGGTCTCACGTCGACCTCGACCTGGGGGGCGGGATATCCGGCTTCTTCCGTCCGTGCCGGGTGACGGGGACGGTGCGAGCGCTGGATCGGCCGGTGCTGCGTTTGCCGGACTACGGCGAGCCGGAGATCGATTGGGGGCCGGTCGCGCTGGTCCAGGCCGGCGGGGTCCTGATCGCCGTCAGCGAGCGGCCCGGCGTGGCGGGGAACCACCCGGGCGCCTACCAGCACTTCGGTCTCGATCCGGCCGACTTCGACGCGGTGGTCCTGAAGACGGCGAGCAACTTCCAGTACTTCCGGCCGTTCAGCGAGACCGTCATCCGGGTGGCGACCTCCGGACCGACACAGTCCGACATCGCCCGCCTGCCCTGGCGGCGCATCCCGCGGCCCATCTATCCGCTGGACGACATCGACTCCTGGCGGGGGTGATGCGGCCTCGGGGGGAAACGGTACCGGCGCGTGTGGCGCCGTTGCCGGGACATGGGGGTCGGCCGGATCAGTCCAGCCGGTGCGCGGCGATGTAGTCCCAGTCGAGTTGCCAGCCGAACCCGGGCGAGTCGGACAGGGTGATCCGGCCGTCGGCGGGCACCGGCCGGTTCGTGATCAGGTTCCACCAGAACGGGTCCCGATCCGGGTGGAAGCACTCGGCGTAGGTGCCGTGCGGTTGGCTGGCCAGCAGGTGTGTGGACACCTGGGGCTCCTCGTGATGGCCCATGGCGACGTCGTAGGAGGTGGCGATCGCGGCAGCACGGCGCCATGCCGTCGGGCCGCCGGACCAGGAGGCGTCGAAATTGCACACATCAATGGCGCCGGCCTGCATCAGCTCCCGGCACCCGGACGCCGACAGCTCGCTCTGGCCGGCGCACACCGGCACGCCGCCGGCCAACCGGACGTCCCGCAGGCCCATCCGGTCGTTGTGCCAGCGGACCGGCTCCTCGAACCAGCGGATGTTCAGATCACCGACCGCGCGGGCGAACTCGATCGCCTCCCGAGTGGTGTAGCCCTGGTTCGCGTCGACCGTCAGGATGAAGTCGTCGCCGGCGACGGCGCGGGCGGCGCGGACCCGCCGGGCGTCCTGCTCCGGGGAGCGACCACCCACCTTGAACTTCATGCCGGCCAGCCCGAGCCGTCGATAGTCGGCGATCTCCTGCTCGATCGGTCCCAGAGGCTCGCCGTAGTAGCCGCCGATCGCCATCAGCGGCACCGTGTCGGTGTAGCCACCCCACAACCGCCACAGCGGCTGGCCCACTGCCTTGCCCACCGCGTCCCAGACCGCGCTGTCCACCAGGGCCAGCGCGACCAGCCCGATACGCCGATCGCGCAGGATGTCGTAGGTGACGGGATAGCCCAACTGCCAGCACCTCTCGGTGGCGAACGCGTCCTGGCCGACGAGCCGCGGAGCGATCTCGGAGCGGACCACCCGGTCGATCTCGCGCAGCGTGGCTCCCTCGTCACCGGCGTACGCCTCACCCACGATGCCGCCGGCGGTGTGCAACCTGATGACCACGGTGGCGCGGTTGTCCATCCGGTAGGCGCTGCCTTGGAACACGGTGCGCAGCGGCACCTTGATCGGGATGGTCTCGATCCGCTCGATGACCAGCCCGCTGGAAACGGGATGCGCATCCTCGTCGCGACGGCCGTCGTCCACTCCGGTCTCACCCGCTGTTGCTGATCCTTCGTTCGACGCTCCGCGGCCCGGGCCTGCGACCGTGCCATCAGCGTCCCTGGCGGTCTGGCCCGCTCCGGTCTCACTCACCATGGCACCTTTCTGGCGGAGAAGCCGCCGTCCACCAGCAGGATGTCCCCGGTGATGAAGCTGGCCGCGTCGGACAGCAGGAAGGCCACCGCACGGGCCACCTCGTCCGGGGTGCCGAACCGTTCGATGGCGTGCAGCTTGGTGATGCTGGTATCGAACTGGCCGTCGGCCATGGCGCGTTCGATCATCGGCGTGGCGATGTAGCCGGGAGCGACCGCGTTGACCCGGATGCCGTACGGCGCCCATTCCACGGCCAACGTCCGCGTGATGGCGTCGACGCCGGCCTTGCCGACGGCGTACGCCATCCGGGCCGCCCATCCGAACTGCCGCGCCACCGAGGAGAAGTTCACGATCGCGCCGCCGGTGCCCGACGCCACCATGTGTCGCGCGACGGCCTGACTGGTGTAGAAGGTGCCGTCCAGGTGACAGGACAGGATGCCGTGCCACTGATCGGGCGTCATCTCCAGGGATGCCACCTTGGCGTGCGTACCGGCGCAGTTCACCAGACCGGACAGCCGCCCGGCCCAGTCGACCGCGCGGCCGACCATCTCGCCGACCAGCCGGTGGTCGGTGACGTCACATGGCAGCGCGAGCACCCGGCCGGCGCGGAAATCGGCCGCGATATCGGCCATCCCGTCCACCGTCAGGTCGGCCAGAACCAGCCGGACCGCCGGATCGTCGGTCAATAGCCGCACGGCGATCTGGTGCCCGATCCCGCTGCCGGCGCCGGTGACCAGCACCGCTCGGGCCCGGCTCAGCTCATCGATCATTCCTCGATCACCGCCAACGCCGCGCCGACCTCGATCTCGTCGTCCACCGCGGCCAGGGTCCGCACCAGCGTGCCGCCAGCCGCCGCGGGAATCTCCACCTCTGCCTTGGCCGTCTCCACACGAACCAGCGCTTGGCCCGCCACCAGGCGATCACCTGGCGCCGCAAGCCATTCCACGATCACCACGGAGTCGGCGGTATCGCCGATCTTGGGCAGCGTGAGGGTCGTCACCGATTCACCGCCGGCGCGGCGACGTGCTCCCACATGGCTGCCCGGTCGGGTGCAGGGCTGGCCAGCACGGTGCGTTCCGCCACGGAGATCCGTTTCGCGGCGCGGGCACGGACCTGGTCGGCGCTCATCCCCGTCGCGTCGAACGTGCCGTCGTCCTGCAGGGCGGCCGCGTACAGCTCGATGGGGTCGCGCGCCCGCCAGGCCGCCAGCTCGCCGGTCGGCCGGTACGCCCCGGCATCCCCGCGAGAGTGCCCGGCGTAGCGATACGTCTTGGCCTCCACCAGGGTGGGACCGCCACCGGACCGCGCCCGTTCCAGCGCTTCGGCTACGGTTTCGGCCACCGCGGTCACGTCCTGCCCGTCCACGACCGCGGCGGGCATCGCATAGGACGCGGCACGCCCCGCCAGATCGGTCACGGCAGTGGTGCTGGCGATGGGGGAGTACTCGCCGTAGAGGTTGTTCTCGCACACGAAGACCGCGGGCAGCCGCCAGACGGCGGCCAGGTTGAGCGACTCGTGGAAGGCCCCGATGTTGGTGGTGCCGTCGCCGAAGACCGCGATGCCGGCCTGGTCGGTGCCGCGTACGGAGGCGGACAGAGCCGCCCCGACCGCGATCGGGATGCCCGCTCCGACGATCGCAGATGTCGGCAGCAGCCCGACCTCCGGCTCGCACAGGTGCATCGACCCGCCCATCCCGCCCGTGCTGCCGCAGGTCCGGCCCAACACCTCGCCGAGCACGGCCTCCGGCGTGGCACCGAGGGCCAGCGCGACGCCGTGTCCGCGGTAGGTGCCCGACACCCAGTCGGTGGGTCGCGCCGCGGCCGCGATGCCCACCGCCACGGCCTCCTGGCCCTGGCAGGTGTGCGTGCTGCCGTGGATCAGGCCGTCGGCGAACAGTTCGAGGATGCGGTCCTCCAGCATCCGGATTTCCAGCATCCTGCCCAACCTCGCGAGCGGGTCGTTCGGCAGGGCACGGCGCCCGACCACGTCCACGCTGGCCGGCCGCGCCTGCGGGGCGCTCATGCCGCCCACCACGGTTCGGGTAGCCGGCCGGTCGCCAGCAGCGCATCGACTTGGTCGCGCACCACCTCGGGACCCGGTGTGAAGGACCGTTCCAGGTCCTTCTGGAAGGGCACGGGCACATCGGGACAGGTGACCCTCAGCACCGGCGCGGAGAGCTCGCCGAACAACCGTCCCGACACCTCGGCGGCGATATCGGCGCCCCATCCACCGCTGTACGGGCTCTCCTCCACGATCACCAGCCTTCCGGTCCGGCGGACGGAGTCCAGCACCGTCCCTCGATCCCACGGCACCACGGTCTGCAGATCGATCATCTCGGCGGACCACGGGGCACCGCGTGCGGCCTGCTCGACGACATCTACGGTGCGCCCGAGCCCGAGGAGGGTCAGGTCGTCGCCGGCGGCGGCGCGGTGCGCGCGTCCGAGCGGCACCACGCCCGCCTCCGACCTGTCGACCTCGCCGCGATCCCCGTAGCACGACCGGGGTTCCAGCAGCACCACCGGATTGTCGTCCCGGATGGCCGACCGCAGCAGCCCATAGGCATTGGCCGGCGTTGAGGCGACCGCTACGGTCAGTCCCGGTGTGGCGGAGAACCACTGCTCCAGCGTCTGCGAGTGCTGCGCACCGAAACCCAGGCCGGACCCGACGGATCCGCGCACCACCAGCGGCACGGTCAGCCGGCCGCCGGACAGGTAGTGGTACTTGGCCGCCTGGGTGACCAACTGGTCCAACGCCACCCCGATGAATTCCATGAACATGATCTCCACGACGGGGCGCAGGCCGGTCGCCGCGGCGCCGACGGCCGCACCGAGAAATCCCATCTCGGAGATCGGCGTGTCCCGAACCCTGGCCGTCCCGAACTCCTCCAGCAGCCCTTCGGTGGCCTTGAACACGCCGCCGGCCGCACCGATGTCCTCTCCCAGCACGATCACGCTGTCGTCGGCGCGCATCTCGTCGGTCAGCGCAGCCGCGATCGCCTGGCGCATCCGCATTTTCATCAGGGGGCTCCCATGGTGTCGGGTTCGAAGACCGAGCCGGAGGCGGCCAGCACGGCACGGGCCAACCGGGCCCGGCGGCCGCGAAATCGTTCGGTGGGCACGGACAGCGCGTAGGACGCGACGACCGCGCCGTCGTGACGTACCGGAGCGGCCAGGCAGCTCACGCCGGCCTGGAACTCCTCCTGGTCCACCGCGTACCCGTCCCGACGGATCGCGGCGAACTGCTCGGCGAGCCGGCGGCCGGTGGTGACGGTGCGCTCCGTCACCGCACGTAGCGGGTGATCGGCCAGGTACCGTGCGCGCCGGTCCTCATCGGCCAGGGCGAGCAGCAACTTTCCGCTGGCCCTCGCGTGCGCGTCGCGGTACGGGCCGGCCGGAACCGACACGTGCACCGGCAGGTCCCCGTCCAGCGCTGCCAGCAACGCGATCTCGCCGTGCCGCCAGGCCGCCAGGTAGCCGGTCTCACCGGTGTCGGCCACCAGCCGCTGCAGCGGTGCGAGGAGGTATCCCGGCGGTGCCGTCTCGCGGTGGTACGCGTCCGCCAGCACGGCGACGGCCGGACCGAGCACGTAGCCGCCGTGATCGTCCCTGGCCAGCAGCCCGTTCGCGGTGAGGGTGGCGAGCAGGTGATGGGCGGTGGGAACGGCCAGCCCGGCGGCCCTGGCCAGGGACGTGCCGGTGGGCTCGGTGTCCCTCCGGGCGACCAGTGACAGCAGCCGGGCGGCACGGGACACGGACTGAATGCGGCCCACCTGGGCGGTTCCCGGCATTTTCGCGCCTTCATTTCAGCATATGAAATGGGATTTCCACTGCGCGACTCACGCTATCGGGCCGGGCCAACCGTGTCAACGACGGAAGTGCCAGCCGCCGGGCGGCACGGCCGGGTGCGGGGCCTCGCAGCGCCGCAACGGGTCTGGCGGCCTTGTCCCGCGCCACATCCGTCGGTAGTCTCAATCAGTCGGAATGGTCATTTCAGACCATGAAATGGTGCGCCGTGCCGACCAGCATGGCGCGCTGGAGCCCGCGGTTCTGCCGAGGAGATCATCACGATGTCAGGAAGAACAGTCATTCCCTCGAACCGGATCTGGTCGTCGGTCGGCTACTCCCGGGCGGTACGAGCCGGGGACGTCATCGAGGTGGCCGGAACCTCGTCCAGTGGGCCGGACGGCGAGATCCTGTATCCCGGCGACATGTACCGACAGGCCAAGCACGTCTGTGAACTGATCGGCAGAGCGGTGCAGGAACTGGGCGGCAGCGTCCAGGACGTGGTGCGCACCAGGGTCTTCGTCACCGATATCGGTCGCTGGCAGGAGGCCGGCCGGGCGCACGGCGAGACGTTCGGGGAGAATCCACCGGCCAGCGCCTTCTACCAGGTGTCGGCGCTGCTGCATCCCGACCTGCTCATCGAGGTGGAGGCCACCGCAATCGTCGGCTCCGGGCCCGCGCAGGTCGGACCGGCGGAATGACCGGCGAAGCGGCCGCCAGGGGCGAGCGAACGGCACCAGCCGTGCCGGTGTCGGTGTGGACGCAGCAGGATCTGGTGGCCGAGGGCCTGACCGCGCTGGCGGCCGGCGGCGGCCCCGGAGCGCCGATCATCGAGGGCAGGATCCTGGGAGTGCGGGCCACCCCGGCCGACGGCTCGGCGTCTCGGATGGCCATGGGGATCAGCGTGCTGCCCGCCGGCTACGCCACGCCGTCTCATCACCACGAGGCCGAAGAGGTTGCCACGGTGCTGTCCGGCCGTGGCGCCATCGTCATCGACGGCGTGGAGTTTCCGGTCGCCGCCGGCTCCGTGGTGCTCACCCCCTCGATGTCCGAGCACGTGACGGTCGCCTCGCCGGATGGCCCGCTGGTGGTGTGGTGGGTGTACGCCCCGGCGGGCAGCGAGCAGCGGTGGCTGGAACAGGACCCGGGTCGATCGCGGCCCTGAGGGGCGCCTGCCGCGCCTCGGGTGAGGCTCGGTCGGTGTCCATGAGCGGAATGTCACGGTTCGGTCACTACCCGGTCCCAACCCGATGCCGGCCCGCGCGGATCCGGCGCCACCCGGTCGAGAGGCGTTGACCGCCTCCGTGACGACCGATAGATTCACTTCAACAGAACGACAGTTCCGAGCAGTGAAACATCGTGAGGTGGCTGTGGAGGTATCGACCCCCGTCCGATCGCCGGGCGCCCGCGTGCCCCGGATCGCGGTCGCCGGGCTGATGTTCGAGACGAACTCGTTCGCTCCCGGCGTCACGGAGCTGCGGGACTTCGAACGGGGCGCGGCCTCCGGACCCGAGGTGCTGACCGCCGGTGGCGGCATCGACTCCATCGCCGGCGCGGCGCAGGTAGCCGTGGGCGCCGGGGCCGAGCTGGTGCCGACAACGGCGGCGTTCGCGCTGTCCGGTCCTCCGGTGGCGGCGGGAGCATTCGCCGTACTGCGTCAGCGGCTGCTGGACGCACTGGCACCGCACGTCGGCGCGGTGGACGGCGTGTACCTGTCCTTGCACGGCGCCATGGTGGCGCAGGATTGCGAGGACACCGAGGGGGAGTTGCTGCTGGCGGTGCGCGAGTTGGTGGGCGCGGAGGTCCCGATCGCGTACTCGGCCGATCTGCACACGCATTTCACCGCCAGGATGGCATCGGCGACGCCGCTGGTGGCCGGTTACCGGACGCTGCCGCACGTGGACATCTTCCAGACGGGTCAACGGGCGATGGCGCTGCTGCTGGCCGCGCTGGACGGGGCCGCGCCGGTCATCGGCTGGCGCAAGGTGCGGATGATGACCTCCTCGGAGGGCCAGGACACCACCGTTCCGCCGATGTCCGAGGTGATGGCGAGGGTGGCGGAGATCGCTTCGGAACCCGGCATTCTCGAGGGCTGCGTGTTCGCCACCCAGCCGTGGTTGGACGTCACCGAGCTCGGATGGTCCACCGTGGTGGTGGCGGACGGCAGGGTAGATGGCGCCGCCGAGCTGGCCCAGCGGCGGGCGGACGAGCTGGCCGGCATGGTCTGGCAGCGTCGGCACCGGATCGCCGCCCCGAAGACCGACGTGCACGTGGCGCTCAAGACGGTGCGGGAGGCCACCAGGGCGGGGGGCACGAGCAAACCGTTCGTGTTCTCCGACGGTGCGGACAGCGTGTCCGCGGGTGCCACCGGTGACGGGGTCCAGGTGCTGTCCGCGATGCTGGAGGACCCCCTCGACGGCCCGGCGATGGTGATCGTCACCGATGCTGCTGCAGCGGCACAACTCGCGGCGGCCGGGGTGGGCCGGACGGTGACGGTGTCGCTGGGTGGCACGCTCGCTCCGGCATTCCACGCACCGGTCACCGTCACCGGCATCGTTGCCACCGTGTGCGATGGGCGCTACCAGTCGCTGTACCCGCCGGCCCCCGCCGACGTCGGAACGACCGCCGTGCTGTCGATCGATGGACGGATCCAGGTGGTGGTCACCAGTCGTCCGGCCAGCCAGCTGGACTACCAGCTGTACCTGCGGGTGGGGCTGGACCCCCGCGCCGCGCAGTTGGTGGTCGCCAAGTCGGCTGGCGGGTACAAGGCCTTCTACGCACCGCTTGCCGCCGAGTGCATCGACATCGACACCACCGGTCCTGCCGACTCCCGGCTGGAGCGAATGCCGTTCACCCGGCCCGATCGGCCGCTGTGGCCCCTCGACAGCGATATGGAGCGGCCATGGTGACCCCCGGCGGCGGCACCGTGCTGGACATCGACTCCCTGGTGGTGGAATTCGACACCCCCGAGGGGGTCGTGCGCGCCGTGGACGGGGTGAGCTATTCGGTGTCGCCGGGGGAGACGCTGGCCGTGGTCGGTGAGACCGGATCCGGCAAGTCGGTGACGGTGCTGGCCGCGTTCGGCCTGTTGGACGCGGGGCGCATCGTGTCCGGGACGGTGCGGTTCGGCGATGACGACCTGCTGCGGATGCCGGACAAGCGGCGCCGGCGGCTGCTCGGGTCCGAGCTGACGATGGTGTTCCAGAACCCCATGTCGGCGCTGAACCCGGTGATGACCGTGGGGCGGCAGGTCGCCGAAACGCTGGTGGTGCACGATCGCAAGCTGTCGAATGCGGCGGCCCGTGCGCGGTCGATCGAGTTGCTGTCCATGGTGGGTGTGCCGCAGCCGGATGTACGTTACGAGCAGTACCCGCATGAGTTCTCCGGGGGCATGTGCCAGCGGGTGGTGATCGCCATGGCGATCGCGAACAATCCGAAGGTGATCATCGCGGACGAGCCCACCACGGCGGTGGACGTGACGGTGCAGGCGCAGTTGCTGGAGTTGCTCCGCGTGGCCAGGCACGAGACCGGGGCCGCCGTGGTGCTGATCACCCACGATCTGGGGGTGGTCGCCGAGGTGGCCGAGCGGGTGGCGGTGATGTACGCGGGCCGGGTGGTGGAGACGGCGCCGGTGCGGCAGATCTTCCACGCCCCGCGCCATCCGTACACGGTGGGACTGCTGTCGTGTCTGCCCCGGCTGGATCGCACGGTGGCCGAACTGGCGCCGATCCCGGGGTCGCCGCCGGACTTGCGGGAGACGATCCAGGGCTGCCCGTTCCAGCCGCGCTGCGAGCTGTCCGGCGGCCGGGACATCTGCCGCACCACGCGACCGCCGTTGGTGGCCCTGGGTGATGCGGCTGCCAGCGCCTGCCATTTCGCCGACGAGGTGCCCGGGTGGGCCCGTCACCGCGGAACGGTGGTGGAGCCGGTATGAGCGACCAGCCGACGACGCAGGCAGCGCCGGTGCTGCGCGTGGAGCACCTGGTGAAGCATTTCCCGGTGCGTCGCGGCGTGTTCGGTCGGCAGGTCGGTGCCGTGCACGCGGTCGACGACGTCAGCTTCGAGTTGTTCGCCGGCCGTTCGCTGGGCCTGGTCGGGGAGTCGGGCAGCGGCAAGACCACCACCGGCCGCGCCGTGATGCGGCTGATCGAACCAACCTCCGGCACCGTGCATCTCGGTGATCTGGAGGTGTCCCGCAAGACCGACCGCCGGCGGCTGGCGGGCGAGATGTCCATGGTGTTCCAGGATCCGCTGGGGTCGCTCAACCCGCGGCTGTCCGCGGTGGCCAACGTCGCCGAGCCGTTGCGGGTGCACCGGGTCGGCAACGCCGAGCAGCGCCGGGCACGGGCGACCGACCTGCTCGGTCAGGTGGGGCTGCGGGCCGACCAGGTGGAGCGGGTGCCGGCGGAGTTCTCCGGCGGGCAGCGGCAGCGCATCGGCATCGCCCGGGCGCTGGCCCTGGAGCCCAAGGTGATGATCCTGGACGAGCCGGCCTCCGCGCTGGACGTGTCGGTGCAGGCCCAGGTGCTGAACCTGTTGCGCCGCCTGCAGGACGATCTCGGTGTGGCGTTCCTGTTCATCAGCCACGACCTGTCCGTGGTGCGGCACCTGTGCGATCGGGTCGCCGTGATGTATCTGGGCAAGATCGTCGAGATCGGGGAGCGGGACCGCGTCTACGACCACCCGATGCACCCGTACACGCAGGCCCTGCTGTCGGCCGTGCCGATTCCCGATCCCGACCTGCGGCGGGACCGGATCGTGCTGGCCGGCGACCTGCCCAGCCCGGTGAACCCGCCGTCCGGTTGCCGGTTCCGCACCAGATGCCCAAAGGCGCAGCAGATCTGCGCCGAGAAGGAGCCCGAGCTTCGGCCCCGCGTGGACGGGGGCCAACCGGTCGCCTGCCATTTCGCCGAGGACCTGGCCGGTGCCGCGGAACCCAGTATTGCCGGGCAGGCTGGGGGTGCCCTGTGACGGCGACGGAGACGGTCGTCTCGGCGCCCACCAGCACGCGGCGGCGATCCACGGTGTGGCGCAAGTTCCTGCGCACCACGCCGGGCGTGCTCGGTGCGATCGTCCTGGTGGTGATGGCGATCGCGGCGATCGCGGCTCCGCTGATTGCCCCCTTCGATCCGCTCACCCGCGCCGGGGACGCCTTGCAGGGACCGGGTTCCCAGCACTGGTTCGGCACCGACGAACTGGGGCGCGACCTGTTCTCCCGGGTGGTCTACGGTGCCCGGCTGTCGTTGGAGACCGCCGCCGGTGCCGCCGCCTTCGCCTGCCTGATCGGCCTGCCGCTGGGGGTGGTCTCCGGCTATCTCGGCGGCGTGGTGGATGCGATCGTCATGCGCATCACCGACTTCGTGCTCGCGGTGCCGGGCATCCTGTTCGCGCTCGTCGTGGTGGCCATCCTGGGTTCCGGCGTGCTGAACCTGACGCTGGCCATCGGCATCGGGGCCATCCCGGCCTTCATCCGGCTGGCCAGAGCGTCCACGCTCAGCCTTCGGGAACGCGAATACGTGCTGGCCGCGCGCAGCATGGGCGCGTCCCGGAGCGACGTGATGTTCCGCACCGTGATGCCGAACATCATGGGCCCGATCATCGTGCAGATCATCGTCACCGCCTCCGTGGCCATCCTGGTGGCCGCGGCCCTGAGCTTCATCGGGCTCGGCACGCCGCCGCCCGCGCCGAGTTGGGGCGGCATGCTGCAGACCTCCCGTTCCTACCTGTACCAGCAGATCTGGTACGCGGTGCTGCCCGGGGTCGCCCTGGCGATCACGATCGCGGCCCTGGACGGCGTCGGCCGCGGCATGCAGACGGCGCTGGGCACCCGCAGCGCCGGCCGGGCGAAGGTCGGGGGCATGGGCTGATGGGCAGCTACATCATCCGGCGCCTGCTGCAATTCATCCCGGTGCTGATCCTGGCATCGATCGCGGTGTGGGCCATCATCTACGCCGTCCCGGGCAACCCGGCGATGGCGCTGGTCGGTCCGGACGCCACGCCACAGACGCTGGCCGCCGCCGAACGCCGCCTCGGCCTGGACAAACCCGTCCTGACGCAGTACTTCCTATGGGTCGGCAACGCGCTGCACCTGGACTTCGGCACGTCGGCCATCAACGGAGATTCGGTGCTCGGCCAGCTGGCCAGCCGCATCCCCGCATCGCTGCAGCTGACGTTGTTCTCGATGGTGATCGGCCTGGTGCTGGCACTGCCGTTGGGCATCGTGTCGGCGCTCAAGCCACGGTCGGTGGTCACCAAGGTGATCAACTTCTACCAGGCGGCGGCGTTGGCGATTCCGACGTTCTGGGTCGGCATCCTGCTGATCATCGGCCTGGCGGTGAAGAAGCATGTCTTCCCATCGGTGTCCAACTACGAGTCGATGTGGAGCGATCCGCTCGGCG
>JBIQML010000007.1:0-19799 GCA_044463405.1 Nakamurella lactea
AAGCGTCCCGTCGGGATGTGAGCGCGGGCGGGTCACCCTCGTGGCCGCCGACCGGACACCTGGCACCGCGGCAACGGGGGGGAACTCGCATGACTTCGGCGACGGCTCGGCACGCGATCGGCCAGCGGCGCGGATGGTGGCGGCGCTTCGGCGTCGCCCTGCTGGCGATGAGCATCGGGGTCGGTCTCCCGGCGCTGCTCAGCTCCCCGGCGTCCGCGGCGGACACCACGGCCGCCATGACCATCAACAAGACGGCCACCTCGACCTCTCCGCAGCCCGGAGAGAAGTTCAGCTACATCATCGCCGTGCAGTGCACCGCGGCCACCGTCTCGGGCTGCATCGACGCCGCGGTGACAGACCCGCTCCCGGACGGGCTGACCGTCGCCGACCGCATCACCGTCAGCGGCGCCAACACGCCGCCGTCGATCACACCGGCCGATCCCACCGATGACTTCACCGTCAGCTTCCAGGCCGGTCTCGGCGGTGGCGACACCGGTCTGACGGCGGGCGTCGCGGTGACCATCACCGTGCCGGTGCGGCTGGATCCGGACTACCCGCCGTCGAAGTCCGGGCAGCCGCTGGACAACACCGCAACGATCAGCGCGGACAACGCCGCCGCCAAGGACTCGACGGCCACCGTCACACCGGTGGTTCCGCCGAAGCTGGCCGCCGAGACCTCCAAGGACATCGAACAACTCGGCGCTTTGCCCGATCCAGGGACGGCGGCCAACGCCACCATCACCGGCACCAGCACGTCCAACATGCCGGTCGACACCCTGGTGATCAGCGATCCGGTGGACCCGACGGCCGACCCGAATCCGTTCAGCTATCTGGCGCTGACGGGTCTCGGGGACATCACCATGCCGGACGGCGCGGACGCGGTCCGGGTGCGGGCCTACGTGAACGGCGCCTGGGTGGACGGCCCCCTCGGGCCACCGGCCGCGCTACCCGACGGCGTCGACCCTGCGGACGTGCGCGGCCTGCAGTTCGTGTTCAGCAATACGGCGGGCGACGGGATCGTTCCCGGCGCCAAGGCCACGGTCGATCTGAACCTGGCGCAGACCGATGCCGTCACCGATGCCCCCAAGCCCCTGGTGGTGGGGAACACCGCCCGGACCACCGTCACCCTGGGCGAGCTGAGCGCGTCCTCCGACCCCGCCACCGACACCTACCGCATCCCGCCCGCGGACGTGCGAGTCGGCGCGACGAAGACGTTCGAGCCGGACACCGTGCGGGCCGGGGATCCCAGCACGGCCACCCTGACCGCGACCAACCTGACCCAGAACACCATCGACTCGCTGACCATCACCGAGCCGGCCGAGGGAGCCAACAACCCGTTCGACCACGGGCTCGCCTTCACCGGCCTGGGATCCGACGGCGCCGGCGCCGGCATCGTCTGGCCGCGGGGCGCAACCGGGGCCAGCATCATCTATTCGTGCGACGGCATCCCGGCCCCGCCGCGGACCACGAGCAACCCGGACACCCTGCCCGATCCGCCGGCCGGCTGCGGCCGGGTGAATGGGTTCACCGTCACCTTCACGGGGGCGATCGTGCAGGGCGCCGAGGCCACCATCCCGGTCGGCGTGGTGACCAACGCGGGCCAGACGGCCGACGAGGTGACGCGGACGAACACCATCGGCGTCACCGGCACGCTGCAGAGCCTCACCGGCGATGCCACCGCCACCGACCAGATCCTGTCCATCAATCCCCGGCTGGCCGTCGAGGTCGGGAAGAAGATCAGCCCGGCGCAGATCCCGTCCCGCCCGGGCCAGATAGCGGTCAGCCAGCTGACCGGACACGTGCTGGACTTCCCCGACTCCACCACCGACGCGCACCAGATCATCGTTCAGGACCCGGACCCGCTCGGCGGCAACACCTGGTTCGACGCCTTCCGACCGGAGAGCGTGGTCGCCACCGCCGTGCCCGCCGACGCCACGCTGACCGTGCAGTACTGGGACGGCTCGGCGTGGGAGACGGTGCCCGGGATGGCCTCCCTGGCCGGGCCCACCATCGTCAACGAGGACCTGCCGGACGCCGTGCGAGACACCGCGCAGGGCCTGCGATTCGTGTACACCTCGACCCTGGACGCACCGGACGGCTTCGCGCCGGGAACCTCCGTCGCGCCGAACTTCACCAGTTCGTTGCGCTCGAGCATGGGCGGCTCCGACGACACGATCACCAACTGCGCCGGTGCCTTGGCCGCCAGCGGCGCCGTCACGGCCGAGGCAGACCCCACCGCCTGCGACGACATCGAGCTGATACCGACCGACCCGGGCACCGTCGACCCGATCGACAAGACCTGGGACAAGAACCTGCTCAACGCTCGGTCCGAGCAGCGCTCCGGCGTCAGCATCTCCTGGTCCACCCAGGGATACACCGGCCTGCAGACGGTGTCCGTCTCCGACACCGCCAACCCGGACGAGACCCCGCTGACCGACAGCGTCTACGACACCTTCGACCTGGTGAGGATCGACCCGATCACCGCATCGATGGATCCGCACCTGATCTTCGACCGCGTCACCGCCGTCCAGCTGTTCCGGCTGCCTGCCGGCAGCACCGATCCGGCCACCGCCAGCTGGCAGGACGCCGTCAACGACCCCTGCCCGTCGGCCTGCGACGGCACCTTCCCGGGCGTCACCCTGACCGCCGACGAGCGGGCCGACACCATCGGCTTCCGGCTGGTCTATGCGGAGAGCCCCACCCGCGCGCAGCAGCTCAGCAAGCCGACCGATCCGCCGGTGGGCACCGGTGTCGCACCATCGATGGGTAACGACCGGCACATCCACCCGGTGTTCCAGCTGCGCGACGAACTCCGCAGCGACCCGGACGTTCCGGTGACGGCGGATCGGACCTACAACATCGCCGGCAAGGCCGGGCAGATCCGGAACACCGCGCGGATGACGGGCATCTTCGACGACAACACGGTGATGACCGGCACCGACGGCGACGACATCGGACTGGTCGACGTGCCGGTGACGACCCATGCCGCCAAGGCGTGGACCGGTGGACCGATGGGCCGGCCAGCGGATACTGTGCCGGCGGACGAGTACCCGACCGGCCGCGTCACCATGTCCGGCAAGAACACCACCCCGGCCAAGGTCGACACGCTGACCATCACCGATCCGGTGAACGGCACCGACCCGTTCGAGGAGTTCAACCTGGTCGGCTTCACGGCGATCACCACCCCGGCCAGTATCGGCGCCGACAGCCTGCAGATCATCCTGGACGGCAGCGCGGGAGTGTGCACCCCGGCGTCGCCATGCTCACGGGCCGACGCCCTCGCCCTCTCCGAGGCGGAGTTGCCCGGCGTCACCGGCATGACTCTCACGTACACCGGGCGGATCGACGCCGGCGCCACCGCCACCGCCACCTTCGACGTCCGACTGCGGCCGATGCTGCGCTCCGACCCGGCCACGACGACCCCGACGGGATCGTTCGACAACGCCGTCGGCGTGCAGGCGGCCGATCTGGCCAATTATCCGGACGTCACCCCCCGGACGGCTGACGACACCGCCACGGCAACCATGGTCGTCCGACCCTCCGGCATCGACGTGCACGCCGCCAAGAGCGTCGACCCGAGTACCATCACCGAGCCGTCCCACGGACCGACAACCGTGACGCTGCAAGGCCAACCGGACGGGGTCTCGCGAACCGTCGAGATGGTGCTCACCGACACCGCGCCGACCTTCTTCAACGCCTACGACCTCGACGCGCTGTCGCCGGTCATCCTGACCGCGCCTATCGACCGGGTCCGGGTGGACGCCTACGTCGGCGGCACCTGGTCGCTGGATGGGGACGGCAACCCGGCCGTCACCGGCGGTCATTGGGTCAGCGGCGACCCGGTGGCCGGCCCGGCGGTGGCACTGCCCGACGGCGTGAACCCCGCCGATGTGCAAGGCCTTCGCTACACCTTCACCCGGGCGGACGGGGCGAACTGGGAGAACCCGCAACACCCGATCCAGAAGGTGCAGTTCACCGCCAGCCGGCGGGACACCCTGCACACCGGCGGACCGGTGCCCTCCGACCTGGCCGGCAGCACGCCCGCCCCCGGCGAGACCGTCGCCGGGGACACCACCAACACGGTCGTCGCCGACGTCACCAGTTCGGACACCGACGGCAACGGCGACCCGCTGACCGGAGACGACAGCGCCGATTCGACGATCCACTACGCGCACGCGCACAACGCCGTGCGAGTCCGCAAGGGCCCCAACAGCCAGCAGAACCCGGGACGGCCGTTCACCTACACCCTGCAGGTGACCAATACCGGTGACGTGCCGATCAGCAACCCGGTGATCACCGATCTGCTGCCCGCCGACGGCGACGGGCCGATGGTGGTCTACCCCGAGGTGACGGGAGACCGGTTCGGCTACGCCACCTCCGACGGCAGCGGCATGCCCACCGGCCCCGCGGACGTCACCGTGGAGCGGAGCGACACCGGGCTGCGATTCACCTTCCCGGCCGGCACCACGCTGGCCATCGGCGGCAGCTACACCATCACCTTCGACATGCAGACCCGTCCGGGCCTGCCCGCGAACACCCCGTTCACCAACACCTTCGGCATCACCGGCGACCGTCCCTGGGACGGTTGCGACGGGGTGCTGGACGACGAGACCGGCCAGTGCCGGGCCTCTGCCACCAACACGGTGCTGTCCGCCGGCGCGCTGTCGGTGGCCAAGCGGGTCAAGGCCGAGGGGTCCGACGACCTGGGCACCACCCACGACCCGCTGATCACCCCCACCGACGACTGCACCGCCGGCCCGGACGGCTTCTACACCCGGCCCTGCATCCCCATTGCCAAGCCGGGCGGCGCCATCACCTGGCGGTTCCACTTCCTCAACACCGGCAACCGGCCCATCGACCGGATCGTCGCCGTGGACCGGCTTCCGGCCCCCGACGATGCGCTGGCCACCGCGCCCGACCTGGCTCGCGGCAGCCAGTGGCGCCCGCTGCTGGACGGCGTCCGGCCCACGATCGCGCACGGCACCGGCACGCTGAACGTCTGGTACACCACCGCCGACACGCCCTGCACGCTCGACCTCGGGACCGACGCCACCCGGTGCCCCGACGGCTCCTGGCAGGAGTGGCCGGCCGGCCAGACGCTGCCCGTGGACGCCAACACCGTCACCGGTATCAAGGTCGAAATCCTGCTGCCTGATGAGAATCTCGCGCCAGCGGCCACGCTCGACGTCGACGTCACCATGACGGCCCCGGCGTTCTCCCCCACCGCCGGCGCGGACACCATGGCCTTCAACACCGTGGGGATGTCCGGCCGCTGGGTCAGCAGCGACCGCACCGGCTACACCCTGACCACCGAACCGGCCCGGGTGGGCGTCGCCCTGGCGACCGGGCCGCTGCAGGTGGTCAAGAAGGTGGACGGTGACGCGGCGGCGCAGTACGCCCCGGACTCGTTCGACGCCACCCTGTCGTGCACCTCCGTCGGCCAGCCGGTGCTGCTCACCGACGGCCAGAAGAACCTGACATTGCAACCGGGCCAACCGGTGACGGTCCAGGACCTGCCCTACCTGAGCCGGTGCACCGTCAGCGAGGGCGACCACGGGCAGACCTCGACCGATGCCACCACCGCGACCGTGCAGCGCGAGATCACCGACGTGCAGACGGTGACGCTCACCAACACCTACGACTACGCGTCACTGGCGATCGGCAAGACGGTGGACAGCAGCGCGGTGGATGCCGACGGGGTCCCGGTGAGCTACGGGCCGTTCACGGTAGCTGTGTCCTGCACGTTCCTCGGCGGCCAGATCTACGCGGATGGCTTCGACGCCGACACTCCCATGACGGCCGATCTCGCCGACGGCGACACGGTGACCTTCACGCACCTGCCCGCCGGGGCGCGGTGCACCGTCACCGAAACCGACACCAAGGGCGCGGTTTCCACCGCGATCGTCAGCACCGCCGGCGACGCCGACCCGGTCAGCACCGACGGCACCGACGCCACCATCGACCTGGCGGCCGACCCGAGGCCCTACACCGGAACCGACCCGGCCAACTCCGCGACGATCACCAACCACTTCGACGCCGGAACGCTGAGCCTGACCAAGGTGGTCTCCGGCGATGCCGCGCCGACCTACGGGGCCGGGCCGTTCACGCTGCACGTCGCCTGCACGCTGGACGACGAGTCCGGATCGCGCAGCGTGTACGACGGCGACGTGGTGCTGGACGTCGACTCCGGACTGCGGCGCAGCATCGACAACCTGGCCACCGGCGCCGAGTGCACCGTCACCGAACCGGACGACGGCGGGGCCAGTGCCACCACGATGGACCCGGCCGGCCCGGTGACCATCGGCGGTAGCGCGGACGATCCGGTGGCGGTGACCGTGACCAACAACTTCGATCCGGGCACGCTGCTGCTGACCAAGACCGTCACCGGCGATGCGGCAGGATTCGCCCCGGACTCGTTCGACGTGCAGGTCACCTGCTCGGCGAATGGCGCGGTGCTGCCGGGCTTCCCGCGGACGGTCACCGTGGCGCCGGGAACGCCCACCGAGGTCGACACGCTGGTCGGCGCCACCTGCAGCGCGCTGGAGACGGGTGCCGGCGGCGCCACCGAGACCGCCTACGACCCGGCCGGTGACGGCTCCGACCAGGGCTCGGCCGCGGTCGAGATCCCCGCCGCCGGCAGCGATCCGGTGACGCCGCCGGAGGCCAGGATTGCCGTGACCAACACCTACCGGGCCGGCGCCCTGCAGATCTCCAAGCTGATCGACGGGCCAGGAGCCGCCCTCGGCACCGGCCCGTACACGTTCGCGGTGGCGTGTGCGTTCGACGGCGACGACACCGCATACACCGACACCGTGACCCTGGCGCGCTCCGGCGCCGAGAGCCAGCTGACCTCGGACGAGATCGGCCCGCTGCCGGTGGGTGCGCTGTGCACGGTGACGGAGACCGACAGCGCCGGCGCGGACGCCGTGCCGGAGCCGGTCACCGTGACCATCCCGGACGTCGACAGGGACGGCGCCCGCCAGGTCGCCGTCGCCGAACTGGTCAACGACTACTCGGCCGCTACCCTGCAGGTGCACAAGGTCGTGGACGGTGACGGTGCCTCCCGCGCCGACGGCACCGTCTTCACGGTGGACGTCACCTGCCAGGTCGAGGGCCCCGACGGCGTCCGGGCCACCGTCTACACCGGCAGCGTGCGGGTGACCGGCGGCGCCACCGTCCCGGTGCTCGAGGCCGACGGTGATCCCGCCCTGCTGCCCCTGGGGGCGCACTGCTGGGCCGCCGAGCCCGATGCCGGGGGCGCCGACGCGACCACGATCGATCACGACTCCTGGGATGCGGCCGTTGTCGTGCGGCAATCCGACGATGCCCAGGTGCTGACGATCACGGTGACCAACACCTTCGGCGCGCCGCCGACCACCGGTTCCTCGCCGGCACCGACCACGCCGACGGCGCCGACGACCGGACCGACCGGCGATTCCACGTCACCGTCGGTCGAGCCGTCAGGAACGTCCGCCGTCACGTCGCCGCCGACCGTGAATCCCAGCCGGAGCACGGGCGGATCGATGCCGGACACCGGCGTGCCGATCCTGCGCCAGGTGCTGCTCGGTCTGGCGTTGCTGCTCGGCGGGGCCGCGCTGATGCTGCTGCTGCGACGCCGCCGCGGGGCACACTGATCCCGTCAGGTCCGAGTGGCCACGAAGGCCACCAGGGATCAGTTCTCCGGTCGGAACTCCCCGGGGTCGTCCGCGAGCAGCCGGTTCACGCCCAGCGACTGACGGTCCACGGCGATCCCGTCCTTGATCACGTCACGGATCCTGCCGTAGTTCTCCGGGGCCGCCAGCGGGTCGTCCTCCAGCACGACGAGATCGGCGGCCTTGCCAGGTGTCACCGTTCCGTAGCGGTCGTCCTTGCCGTACGCTCGCGCGGTATATGCGGTGGCCGACCGCAGGATCTCCATCGGCTCCATGCCTCGCTCCCAGGCCGCCTGGATCCACAGGAAGTGCCCCCGACCGATCTGGGTGGGCATGTCCGGCACCGAATCTTCCAGGATCCCGGGCCGGAAACCGGCATGGTTCTTCACCCGCGGCCCATACGCGAAGGCGTCGGTGGTCAACAGCACGCGGGCGCCGCTGGAGATGAAGGTGCGGTTGTTCGCATCGTTGATCGCGCGCTGCGCTCCCATCTCCGGCTTCGCCTCGCGCAGCCAGGCCAGGTAGCGCTCGGTGACAACCATCGTCATGCACGGAAGCTGCTTCTCGACGATGGTGGCCATGAGGGCGTCGGGGATCCGAACGCCGGTGGTGTGCTCGGGATGCTGGAGCAGGTCGTTGCCTGCCTCGACCTCCATCCGCAGCGACTCCACGGTCGAGGTGTGGGCCTGCACCAGCAGTCCCTTGTCGTGGCAAGCCTGCACGATTCGGCGCTGGGCACTCTCGGAGAACAGCAGGAAGCCCTCCGAACGGTGGTCGGAGGCCGCGTACTTGATGAAGTCGACCCCGGTGGCCTCGATGTAGTCGGTGACGGCGTTCCCGATCTGGTCGAGCGTCATGGCAATCATGTTCGTTCCGCAGCCACGCTCCCAGATCTCGTTGATGCGCCGTCGGGTCTCCGGTTCGAAGACCGCGCCGCTCTTGAAGAAGTCCTCGGACAGCGGGCCGTCGAGGCCGAGGATGTTCCCGGCGCAGAAGAACCGGGAGCCCACCCGCCGGCCGGCGTTGATGGCGTCCCGCGCCTTCAGCAGGGGCCCGACCGGCCCCCAGGTGTCGAACACGGTCGTCAGGCCGTACTTGAGCGCGATCTCGGCAGCCTCGTAGGCAAGATCCTCGTAGCGATCCTCGAAGTCCAGCAGCGTGTCGGCGGTGCGCGCCGACACGAGGTGGATGTTGGCATCCATCAACCCGGGAATGAGGAAGCAACCGGAGTAGTCGTGGACATCGGCGTCTGCCGGGACGTCGACCACTCCGGCCTGTCCAGTGGCGGCAACGGTGCCATCCGCGATCACGACCGTCGCATCGGGAACCGGTGGCCCTCCCGCCCCGTCGATGAGAGTCGCGTGCTGGAGAGCGATGACATGCGGCATGGTGCTGCTTTCCTTCCTACGGCCGAACGCTGTCGGCGTTCACGATGCGGTGGTGCCGGGTTGGATCCGGTGATCTATCGCTCCGCTCGCTCCCCTCCTCCGGAATCGCTACTCGGCCGCCGCGGTCACGGCGGCGCCCTTGGATTCGCGAAGGGGCAGCACGCTGTGCGCCCCGACCACCGCGCTCGCCCGGTCGCCGACCTCGAAGCGCGCCTTCGTCTGTGGCACCTCCACGATCACCCGCTGGTCGCCGTGACCGGCCTGGTAACGAACCGAATTCCCGAGGTAGGTGCGCCCGGTGATGGCCACCGGGAAGGACACCACGCGATCGCTCGTGTGCTGTGGCTCCGGGTCGATCAGGTCGATCTCAGTCGGGCGGACACCGACGTGCGCCGCGTCGCCATCGGCGACCGGCAGTACCAGGCCGGACTCCGAGGTCCAGCCCTGCGCGCCACCGGTCCCCGAAAAGATGTTCTCCACCCCCATGAAGTCCGCGACGAACACCGTTTCCGGCCGCTTGAAAACGTCGTCCGGCGCGCCCATCTGCTCGACCCGGCCGCCGTTCATCACCACGACACGGTCCGACATGGACAGCGCCTCCTCCTGATCATGCGTCACGAACAGCACGGTCTGGTTCAACCGCTTCTGCAGCGAGGCCAGTTCGATGCGGATCTCCGCACGCAGTTTGGCATCAAGATTCGACAGCGGCTCGTCCATCAGCAGAGCGCCGGGCCGGACGACGACAGCGCGGGCCACCGCGACACGTTGCTGCTGGCCGCCGGAGAGTTGGCCCGGGTAGCGACCGGCCAGATCACCGATGCCCATCACGTCCAGCGTCTCCCGCACCCTGGTGGTGATCTCCGCCTTCGGTAGCTTGCGCGCTCGCAGTCCGTAGGCGACGTTGTCCTCCACCTTCATGTGCGGGAACAGCGCGTAGTTCTGGAACACGATCGCGGTGTCCCGCGCGTACGGTGGGCTGGCTGTGATGTCCTTGCCACCCAGCACGACGCGTCCTCTGTCCGCCGCGACGAATCCCGCGACGATGTTCAGTGTCGTGGTCTTCCCGCATCCGCTGGGACCCAGCAAGCTCACGAACTCCCCCGCGGGGACCTCGATGTCGATGCCGTCCAGCACCACCTTGCCGCCGTAGGACTTCGCGACGCCGTCGATCAGCACCGCCGTCATGATGGCCGACTCATTGCTTGATCCCTCCGGAGAACGCCTCGCCGAACCTGATGACCTTGTTCGCGATCGCCAGCAGGATTCCGATCAGCACGATCTGAATGGTGCTCATGGCCGCGATCGTCGGATCCACCTTGAACTCCGCGTACTGCACCATGGCGACTGGGAGGGTCGTCTTGCCGGGCGACACCAGGAACAGGCTGATCTCCAGGTCGCCGAAGGAGAAGATGAACGCGAAGATCGCCGCGCCGATGAGGGACGGGCGAAGCAATGGAAGCGTGATGTGCCACAGCGTCGCGAACGGGCGGCGACCGAGGTCCAGCGACGCGCGCTCGACGTCCCTGCCGATGCCCGCCATGCCGGCGTAGGCCAGCCGGAACGTCCACGGCAGGGTGATCATGGTGTGCGCGGCTACCAGGGACCACGTGGACGGCACCAGGGCGAGTTGGACAACGCCGGAGAGCTGATACAGGTAGATGTAGATCGCCACGCCGGTGACGATCGCCGGGATCACCAGCGGCAGCAGGAATCCGCCCTCCAGCAGCGGCTTGCCGCGGATGCGCGCGCGGCTGAGGCCGAGCGCGGCGCTCACCCCGAGCGCCACCGAGATGACCGTCGTGAGCACCGCGATCTCCAGGCTGTACAGCAGCCCATCGAACAGCGCCGACTGGTCCGTCAGGCCGCGATACCAGCGCAGGGAGTAGCCCTCCGGAGGGAAGTTCAGGTATGACTGACTGAAGAAGGACATCCAGATCACGATGCCGACCGGCAACAGCATGAAGGCATAGGCCAGCACCCCGACCGCGATCGCCCACCCGGATCGCTTCATCGAGACTCCCTGCGCCAGCCCTCGAACCACCGCCGCACCAGCCAGCCGTACAGCACGACGACGACCAGGCACAGCACCAGCAGGATGGCGGCCATGGCCGCTCCGAACGGCCAGTTGTTGTTGGTGGTGATCGACGAGTAGATCTCCGGCGCCAGCATCGGCACCTGGGAGCCCCCCACCAGCAGCGGCGTGGCGTACGCATTCAGGCACAGCACGAACACCAGGGAGGTTCCGGCGATGATGCCGGGGACGATCTGCGGCAGCGTGACCGTGACGAACGCGCGGAACCGGCGGGATCCCAACGAGAGCGCCGCCCGCTCCACCGCGGGGTCCAGGGCCTCCATGGAGGCCTGCAGGGTGAGCACCATGATCGGCACGACCACCGACGAGATCGCGATCCCGACCGTGATCGGTGAATGCAGCAGGTCCACCGGATCGTCGATCAGGTGCGCTCGAACGAGGACCGTATTGACCACGCCGTTGTAGCCCAGGATGGCCACCCACCCGATGGATCGGACGACGTTTCCCACCAGCAGCGGGAACACGGTGGCGATGATCAGCACCGATTTCATCTTGGGCCCGCAGGTCGCGATCAGCCGGGCGACCGGCACCGCGAGGACCAGGGTGAGAAGTGTCGATGCCACCGCGATCAGCAGCGTCCGGATGAGGGTGTGGACGTAATAGGAATCGGTGAAGAAGTCGCTGAAGTTCTTGACGGTGAACGTCGGGATCGCAAACTCCGTCGCCGAAGGGGTCTCGAAGCTGAAGCGCAGGAAGTAGACGACCGGCCCGACGAAGAAGACCAGCACGACGATCGCGGCCGGCGAGATCACCGCCCATCCGGTGCGTCGGGTCAGGGTATCGCCCGTCCCGACCCCCCGCGCATCCGTGCGTGCCATCCGGTGCTCCAGGTATGCTGGCCGCCGATTAGTGGTTGATCACCTCTTGCTGCCAGATCTTCTGCCACTTGCCGGTGTTCGAGGCCACGTAGTCCAGGTCAATCGGCTTGACCAGATGCTCCTTGCTCTCGGGAATGCCCAGTTTCGCGAGCAGGTCCTTGGGGATGCCCGAGTTGTCGACCGTGGGCTGATAGCCCATGTGCTGGGCGAACTCCTTCTGGGCGTTCGGAGCGAGCATGGCGTTCAAGTATTTGTACGCGGCGTCCTTGTGCGGCGCATTCTTCGGGATGCCGACCACGAAGGCGGTGGCGAACGTGCCCTCCTTCGGCACCGCGATTCCCAGCGGGGTCTTGCCGGCCTGGGCCCACTGGTACGCCCGCGCGCGCCAGTCCAGGGTCATCCACACCTGGCCGGACATCAGACCGTTGCCCAGTTGCTCCTGCGAGCTGAAGACCTGGACGTTGGGCGCCAGTTCCTTGAGCTTGTCCACGCCAGCGTCCCAGTTGTTCGTGGGCAGATGGCCCAACTGGAGGGTCGCGGCGGCGTGGAAGAAGTCCGTCCATTGGATGGTCTGGATACCGATCTTGCCCTTGTATTCGGGGTTCCACAGGTCCTGGTAGGACGTCGGCGCGGGCGTGACCTTGTCCTTGTTGTAGACGATGACGCTGGGCGAGTATATGTGCGGAATGGAATAGGGGTTCTTCAGCTTGTCCTTGACGTGCTTCAGGTTCGGGATCTTCGAGGTGTCGAGCTTCTCCATGACGCCGGCCTGGACCATCGTCTGCATGTCCACGTCCGACAGTTCGACCACGTCCATGGTGCCGGTCTTGGAGGACTTCTGCGCACGGAGCTTGGTCTCCCGGGCGACCTGGTCGGCGGTGTCGAAGACGACCTGCGGCGGGTCGGACTCCTTCTTCAGCTCCGGGATGACGTATTGCTTCTGGAAATTCTCGTAGTCACCGCCCCAGCTGCCGACCACGACCTTGCCGCCACCGGCCGACGCCGCCGGATTGCCCCCTCCCGAGCCGCACGCGGCCAGCGCGACGGCCGCCACCAGACCGGCCGCTGCGAACCCGATGATCGATGAACGTGACATGCCCGTTCCTCCCCGGCGTCGCTCGCACGCATGGCGTGCTGGATGGATCGCGCAGGAGGGCGCGTGTGCTTCGGCCTGACGCGCCGCTGCAAACTGTTTTGCACACGCTATCACTCCCCCGGGTCGATGCCAAGGGGCTTTGCGCGCGAGCGGTCGAGGTCGGATCCCATCCGGCTAACACGTTGGCATCATCGCCCGGGAAGTCCGTCGACTTCCCGCATGCCCCCGCGCTCCGGTCATGCCCGTCCGATCGCGCCATATCCTCGAGCGGAGTCGAATCGATGCGACTGTCCTGCAACGATGCTGGCCGAATTCGCGGCGCGCGGCGTCGGCGCGAGTAGTGAGCGGTTGATGTCAGCGTGTCCACCGCTCGACGTGGTGCCCCGTGACGCGGGTCGGCGTCGTCGGCTGCGCAATCGCACTGTAGCTCCGTGGCCTGATATGCAATGCATTTTGCACGTTCGTCAGGTTTGCACCACTGTGCAGGCCGGGACACCGAGCGTTTGGCGATCGTCGTGCCGGCGATCGTCGTGCCGGCGATCAGTCGTGCCGGCGCTCAGTCGTCCCAGCTCACCAGATCGAACCGGCGCCAGTACGCTTCGGCGTCGGCGATCGCCTTCGATGACCGCTCCGGATCCAGGGCCGCCAGTTCGGCGATCAGCGCCTGGCCAACGGACAGGCAGGGCACCAGGGACGGGAAGAAGGTCGGGCCGTCCGCCGCAACCCGCACGATGGCGTCGATCCAGCGGCTCGACCCCGGGCTGCGGTTGTCGCCGATCAGAAACGCCTTCGCTCCCCTGTCCTTTGCTGCCCGCGCGGTTCGTTCGGCGCTGCGGAAGTAGCGCCAGTGCGCAATGGTGAGCACCACATCGTCGGGACCGATGTGCGCCAGCCGGTTGGCGGTCTCCAGGCTTCCCGTCACGACCGCCTCGGCGTCGTACCCGGCCAGCCGGGCGGTGTGCGATATTGCGGTGGCGATCGCACCGTAGGTGCTTTCCGCCACGATCAGGGTTCGCCGGGCGGTCGCCATCGACCGGGCGATCCGCTCCACGGCGTCCACGTCTACGTTCCGCACGGCGTCGGCGAGGTTTTCCAGATCCTTGCTGACGGACCGGAGGACCGGCGTTCCGGGTTGGGTGGCCCGCGGGGCGTCGCCGGCGCCCAGGTTGGCCAGGAAGCGCTGGCGAATCTCCAGGCGGAGTTCCGGCCAGCCCCGAAAGCCCAGGCTCTGTGCCGTCCTGGTGATGGTGGCGACGTTGACCCCGGCGAGGGTGGCCAGCGCCGCCACACCTTCGTAGCTGGCCCTCTCCGGTTCCTTCAGGATGGCGGCGATGACGGCGCTGCCCTGCTTGCCCAGGCCGCCGGACGGCACCTTCGCGTGCAGCCAGGTGGCGAGCGACGATCCACCGTTGTGATCACGAGCGCCACGCCCCGCGCCGTCCTTCGTCATCAGGTCATCATGGGCAGATACCTGGGCAATCTCAAATTCTCGCGCCCGTGATCACTCCGTGTGTCTGGGCCTCGCCACGATCGCCGACGCGCGGTTGGCGCGGCAGGACACGGTGCGAGGGCAGCCGTCACACCCGGCCCGCACCGTTGCCGAGCCCGCACCGCTGCCAAGCCCGCACCGCGCCCCTGGCTACGCCGGGACGGCGCGCGCCGGGCGGCGCCGGCCGCTAGTGCTGGTGACCGTGCACGGGTTCGCCGGTGTCCACGTTGAGGATCAACCGGGTCGGGTGCGGGTGGTGCCAGTCGAACATGTCGGTCAGGCTTCCCGCCAACGCGTCGTAGGAACCGTCGCCGATCCGTCCGAGGTTCCAGTTGTCCTCCACGAACCTGATCACCGACGTCTGGTCGGTGAGGGCCGAGCTGACGTAGTTGACCTTGCTGTACGGCGAGAGCACCAGCAGCGGCAGCCGGGGGCCGTACCCGCACCGGTCCAGGTAGCCCTGCATCGGAGTGCCGTTGCCGCAGTGGCCCTGCCCGTTCAGCCAGTCCTGGTTCGGATCGCTCGACGAGTTGACGATGGGCCCCATGACGTGGTCGTACCAGCCGTCGGAGTCGTCGTAGGTGATCACGACGGCGGTCGAGCGCCATTGCGGCGACCGTTGGATCCGGTTGAGCACCGTCGCCAACCAGTGCTGCTCGTCGATCGGGTCGGAATACCCGGCGTGGCCGTCCTGGTACTGCGCGGCCTTCAGGAAGCTGACGGCGGGCAGGTGGCGATCGCGCAGCGCCAGATAGAAATCGCTCAGGTCGTACTGGTGGTTCGCCTGATCGGTGTGCCCGATGGCGCGGACCGAGCTCGGCGGCAGGTGATGCGGATTGGACGTCTGGCGGTAGTACTGGAACGGGTCGTGGTGCGCGCTGTAGTCGGCCTCCGTGTCGCCGCCGATGTTCACGTGTGATGACCCGCATACCGCCTTGCCGTCCACCCGCGATGTCGGCTTGAAGCCTCCCTGGAACCAGCCCCAGGTCACGCCTTTCGCGTTCAGCAGGTCGCCGATGTTGCGGCCCTGGAACCGCGCGAAGTATGCCGACAGCCCGTTCGACGAGCAGTCGTCGTAGGCAGGCTGCGGATCCGGATCCTTGACCAGCGTCCCGACGTTGTTCGCATCCGGCGACGCCACGTCCTCGGGGTCGCTCACCGGGTTGCCGTCCTGGTCGGTGGCGACGGCGCCGTGGGTGTTGCCCGAGACGAGATTGATCGCGCCGGGCGTGGACGGGCCGAAGTTCGACCCATAGTTGTTGTCGCTCATGGCGAATCGCTGCGCGTAGTTCCACAACGCGGTGACGGTGTTCCCGTCGTAGTAGTCCATCACCAGGCCCGGCGCGCTGTAGTGGTTGGCCCCCGAGCAGGTGGAACGTCCGGTGTACTCGACGAACTTGTCCATCAGACCGCCGTCGAACGCCTTCTGCTCGTTGTCGTAGTTGTGGTTCTGGTCGCAGGTGTATGCCTCGGCCGGGCTCAGACGCTCGGGCTGGTAGGTGTTCGGGTTGTGCGTCAGCAGGGTCGCGTTCAGCCCGTTGACCGCCGGCGTCCCCCGCTTGGCATGGAACGGCTGGCCGTCCGTGTTGGTGGCACTCGGATAGGTGCCGAAGTAGTGGTCGAAGGAGATGTTCTCGTCGAAGATGACCACCAGATGCCGGATCGGTGTGGCGGTGCCGAAACCGCCTCCACGGTGATGGTCTGCGCCGGCACCCGCACTGGAGGCCGCCGCCACCAGCCCCGTCGCCATCAGGGCGATGGCCGCACCTCCGGCCAGGATCGCGCGGCGGATGAATCTGCCGGAACTTCCTCGATGGAGCATGACGTTTTGCGCTCCTTTCGGCCACTATGTAGCAGTATGTGACCGTCTGATCACGGTCAGTGATCTCGACGTTACAACTGTTCCTCCGTCTTGAGAAGGCATGGGCACGAAGTTGTTTCAAGCATGATCAACACGGTGTGCCGGGCCGGGCGGACGGTCACGCCCGTGCCCAACGGCCGTCCCTGCGCACCGTGAGGCCGTCCAACTGCAGGCTGGCCAGCGCACCGAGCACGTCTGGTATCGGCAGCCCCGCCTCCGCGGAGATGTCCTCGACGCTGGACGATCCCCGCGCCGGCAGCGCGTCGTGCACCCGCGCCGTGACCAGGTCCAGCCCGTCGGTGGGCCGATCTCCGCGGTGATGCACCGGGGCGGCCGGCTGCAGCGGGCCGAGCATGCCGATCACGTCGCGTCCGTCGGTAACCAGTTCCGCCTTGCGGGCCCTGATCAGGTCGTGGCAGCCCACCGACATCGCCGAGGTCACCGGTCCCGGCACGGCCAGCACCTGCCGGCCCAGCGTCCCGGCGGACGTCGCGGTGTTCAACGATCCGGAGCGCCGGCCGGCCTCCACCACGACCGTGGCCTCGCCGAATGCCGCGATCAGCCTGTTGCGCACCAGGAACCGGTGACGCGCCGGCACCGACCCGGGCGGGTACTCGGACACCACGGACCCGCACGCGGCGGCGGCGTCCAGCAACGACCGGTGCGCCACCGGGTACGACCGGTCGATCCCGCAGGCCAGCACCGCGACCGTGACGCCGCCCGGGGCCATCGAACCGCCGGCGTCACCGCCGTTCAACGCCCCGCGGTGCGCGGCCGCGTCGACGCCGAACGCCGCGCCGGAGACCACGGTGAATCCGTCGCAGGCCAGGTGGGCGCCCAGTTCGGTGGCGATGTGCAGCCCGTAGGGCGTCGCCGACCGGGAGCCCACGACCGCGACCGAACCCCGCGGACGCAGCGGCCAGTCGCCTCCCCGCCGGTACAGCGCGATCGGCGCGGCGGCCGTCAGGCACCCGTCGTACGGCGGCAGCGCCTCCAGGCCGACCAGGCACTCCGCCGGCCACCCCGGGTCTCCCGGTCCGATGATCTCGGCACCGGCCGCGGCGGCGCGCCGCAGGTCGTCAGCCGCCCGGGCCTCGAGGATCGCCCCGTCCGCGGTGCCCAGTCGGGGCGCCACAGCCGCGCTCACCTCCGCCGGTGCGTACCTGTCGGCGATCGCCCGCCACGCGGCCTGCGGCCCCACGGCTTCGACGAACTGCGCCACCGCGGGCGGCGCCGGTGGTTCGCAGCATCGCAGCAGCCCGGCCAGCGCCAGGCGATGCGGATCGCCGCCCGACCGATCGGAGTGCCCGCTCACGCCGCCTCCCCGCATCGCAGGGCCAGCGCGGTCGCCACATCCGCATCGCTGGGACGCCCCCGTTCCGCCAGATCGGCGGCCGTCAGCGCCAACCGGAGCACCCGGTCGTATCCCCTGGCAGTCAACCGGCCCAGCCGCATGGCCCGCTCCAGCAACGCGGGACGGCCGAGGCGGCCGTGCCACGCCGCCCGCACCTGGGAGCCGGTCGCCTCGGCGTTGCAGGCATACCCCAGATCCCGCCACCGGTGGGCAGCGCGCTGTCGGGCCGCCGCCACCCGTTCGGCGATCACCGAGGAAGGCTCCTGCGGCTGCGCGTCCCCGGCCAGCGCCATCAGATCGACCGCGGGCACATCCACCCGGATGTCCACCCGGTCCATCAGGGGTCCGGACAGCCGGCCCAGGTAGCGCCGCCGCACTCCCGACGGGCACGTGCAGTCCACGTCCCGCGCCGCCGCACATGGGCACGGGTTCGCCGCCAGCACCAGTTGGAACCGGGCCGGGAAGCGCGCCACGTGCTTGGCGCGCATCACCAGCACCGAACCGGACTCCATCGGCTGGCGCAGGGAATCCAGCACCGTGGCCTTGAACTCCGGGGCCTCGTCCAGGAACAGCACGCCACGGTGCGCGAGGCTGACGCTACCGGGGCGGATGTCCCCGGAGCCGCCACCGATCATCGCCACCGCCGATGCGGAATGATGCGGATCCACGAACGGCGCCCTGGTGATCAGCGGGGTGGCCGGGTCCAGGGCTCCGGCGACCGAGTGGATCGCCGTCACCTCCAATGCCTGCCGTTCCGTCAGCGGCGGAAGCAGACCCGGCAGCCGGGCGGCGAGCATCGTCTTGCCGGCGCCGGGGGGCCCGATCATCGCCACATGGTGGCCGCCGGCCGCCGCCAATTCCAGCGCGAACCGCGCCTCCGGCTGGCCCAGCACCTCGGCCATGTCGGGAAGCTGCACCGGACGGGCCGGCGCTCCGGAACCCGGTTCGGCCAGCACGTCCGGGATGCCGCGGAAGTGTGCCACCAGCGCGGCCAGGCTGGACACCCCGCGCACCCGCAGCCCGCGGGCCAACGACGCCTCCGCCAGATTCTGCTCCGGCACGATCGCCTCGGCCCGGCCGTCCGTCGCGGCCGCCAGCAGGCACGGCAGAACCCCCGGCACCGGCCGCACGCTGCCATCCAGGCCGAGCTCGCCGATCAGCACCGAGCCGGCGGCCGCGGCCGCCGGGACCACGCCGGAGGCCGCCAGCAGCGCGATCGCCATGGCCAGGTCGAACCCGGCGCCGCGCTTGTGCACACCGGCCGGCGCCAGGGACACCGTGATCCGCTTGGAGGGCCAGGTGAATCCGGAGTTCAGCACGGCCGCCCGCACCCGGTCGCGGGCCTGCGCCACCGCGGTGTCGCCCATCCCGACGATCGTCGTTCCGGGCAGTCCGTTGGCGATGTCCGCCTCGACGTACACCACGTGCCCGGCCACGCCGAGCAGCGAGACGGCGCGGGTGCTGCCCAGACCCATCAGAACGCCTCGATGACGTGCTCGATCTGCGGCGCGGCGTTGTCGGGCATCAGGATGCCGATCACATCGAACCGGGAGACGGTCCAGCGGCGGGGCTTCATGGTGGACAGCCACAGGAAGGCCAGGCGACGGATCCGCCGCCGCTTGCCGCGGGTGACGGCCTCCAGCGGGCTGCCGAACCCGGTCCCGCGCCGGGTCTTCACCTCGCAAAACACCACGGTGGCGTCGCCGTCGGTGGCCACGATGTCCAGCTCGCCCTCGCCGCAGCGCCAGTTGCGGGCCAGCACCGCCAGCCCCTGCCTCTCCAGGTGCTCGGCCGCCAGCTGCTCCCCCCGCCGGCCCAACTCGTCCTTCGCGGCCATCCCCGCTCCCCCGTCACCGCCGATGTCCCGCCGCCGAAGCCGACGACCACCGCCAGCATGCGGCGGGCGCCGGGCAGCCGGGCGGCGCCGAGCGGAGAATGTGGATGGATTTCGGACAGGGGGACAACGTCGAGCACGGTCGATCGCGGTATCTCACGGTGATCGAGCACCAGAAATCCCAACCGAGCACCCACGATCGCAGGTGCTCGAAC
>JBIQML010000007.1:19899-25518 GCA_044463405.1 Nakamurella lactea
GGTGATCGAGCACCAGAAATCCCAACCGAGCACCCACGATCGCAGGTGCTCGAACGGGAAACGTGGTGCTCGATCAACAAGAACCGGACGAGGGCCGCTGCCAGAACGGGAAAGGTGGTGCTCGATCACCAAGAGCCGCGCGCGAGAGCGCCGCGCCCGGGCAGGGGCCGGCTACTCGATGCCGTCCGGCACCCGGAGGTCGGGCTTGTCCAGCTCCTCGACGTTGACGTCCTTGAAGGTCACCACGCGCACGTTCTTGACGAACCGCGCCGGCCGGTACATGTCCCACACCCAGGCGTCGGACATCCGCACCTCGAAGTACATGTCGCCGCCGGTGTTGCGCACCTGCAGGTCGACCGCGTTGGCCAGGTAGAACCGCCGCTCGGTCTCCACCACGTACGAGAACTGGCTGACGATGTCCCGGTACTCGCGATAGAGCTGCAGCTCCATCTCGGTCTCGTACTGCTCCAGGTCCTCAGCGCTCACGCCACGCACCTTTCAGGTCCATCGTCGGCTGCTGCGCCGATGCTGCCGCAGCGAACTCCACCGTGCCCTCATCATCCCCCATGTCGGTCGCCGGGAGCGGCCCCGACAGGCGCCAGCTTCGCCGGTGTCGCTCGCACGGTCCGTGCTCGGCGATGGCCGCCAGGTGCTCGGGCGTGGCGTAGCCCTTGTTGACCGCCCAGCCGTACGCCGGGAACTCGTCGGCGTACCCGACCATCAGGGCGTCCCTGGTGGTCTTGGCCAGCACGCTCGCGGCGGCCACGCCGGCGCAGTGCAGGTCGGCCTTGATGCGCACGTGCACCGGAAGCGGAGGGAATTCGGTGACGGGGATCCCGGCGGTGACGGGGATCCCGGTCGGCTCCGCCTCGGCGTCGGACGGCCCGGGCGAGCAGGGGTCGCCGGTGTCCTCGTCACCGCCGGCCACCGGCTCGAACAGTGTCGCCTGCGCCGGGGCGTTGAGGTAGTCGTGGTTGCCGTCCAGCAGCACCGCGTCCACCGGCCCGGACAGCTGGCCGAGGGCGCGGCGCGCGGCCATCCGCAGGCCGGTCATGATCCCGTAGGCGTCGATCTCGTCCGGCCCGGCGTGTCCGACCGCCCACTCGACGGCCCACCGGCGGACCGGCGCCACCAGCCTGTCCCGCGCCGCCGGGGTGAGCAGCTTAGAGTCCCGCAACCCGGCCGGGACCCGCCCGATGGACGCCGTCACCACCACCACGCCGACCGTCACCGGCCCGGCCAGCGCTCCCCTGCCGACCTTGTCCATGGTGGCCAGCCGGGTGCATCCGCCTCGCAGCAGTTCCTTTTCCAGCCGCAGGTTCGGCCGGTGCAGTGTGGTTCGCCGTCCGGCGCCGGCGGCGGGGCGGCCGGTTCGCGCGGCGGTCATGACGCCCCGGACATGATGTCGGGACTGCCGACGGTGCCCCAGCGGGACGGGGGCATCACGATGAACACCGCCTTGCCGATCACGTCGTCCACCGGGATCGGGCGACCGCAGCTCGCATGGTCGGCCCGGACCTGTTCGTACTGCTTCATGCCCTGTTCGGTCATTCCGAGGCAATAGTAGGAGGAGTCGGACGAGTCGCTGCGATGGTCTCCCATCATCCACAGCTCGCCCTTGGGCACAGTCACCGGCGCGAAGCAACGACGCGAGTTGTAGCGCGTGGGATCGTCCGGGTCGACCTGGCAGTGGAACCCGGGCCGCGCCCACAGATCGGCGTCGATCGGCTGGTAGATGTAGGGCTCGTGGAGGGGGTGGCCGTCGACCTGGACCCGGCCCTTGCGGTCGCAGCAGGACACGGTCTGACCACCGACCGCGATGACGCGTTTGACGAAGTCCTTCTCGTTCGGCGGCGCGATGCCGACGACCGAGCCGACCGCCTGAGCGGCCTTGCCGAACCAGCTGGACGGGCCGGGGATGTTCGCCTCGGGCGCCCAGGTGTCCGGCCCCTTGAACACCACGACCTCGCCCTGCTCGGGATCGCGGAAGTCGTAGACCATCTTGAACGCCAGGATCCGGTCGCCGCCGCTGGTGGTGCCGTGCAGGGTCTGCTCCATGGACCCCGAGGGCACGTAGTACACCCGCGCGATGAAGGTCTGGATCAGGAACGTCAGCACGAACGCGATGACGATCAGGATCGGCAGTTCGATCCACCAGGGTCGCTTGCGCTTCTCGTTCCGCTTGCGGGACTGCTCGCGCCAGTGCCGGACCTTGGCGCCGTGCCCATCGCCGTCGCCGTCGGGCTCGCTGCCCGGCTCGCCGTAGAGATCGGTTCCGGGAGCGCCGGTGAGGCCGCCATCGGTGTCGCCGGTGGGTGCCGGAAGGGCGTCGCTGCCGGCGGGGGCCGTCTCCGCGGCGCTGGCAGGGTCAGCGGGATCGGCGCTCTCGGCGGTGTTGACAGGCTCCGGGTCGAAGGCGACCGAACCGTTCGCCGTGTTCCCGGTCGCTCCGGGCTCGTCCAGTGCCGGCGCCGGCTGTTCGCTGCCGGACGGGGTGCGTTCGCTCATCACCGATCAGGCTACGGCGTGGGCCGTTGGGTTCGTATGATGCGCCCTCACGCGTTGGGACGTCCGCGACGGACGCGGTCTCAGCGCGCCGGCTCGCGCTTCTCCTTGATCTTGGCGGCCTTGCCGCGCAGGCCGCGCAGGTAGTACAGCTTGGCCCGCCGGACGTCACCCCGGGTGACGACCTCGATCTTGTCCAGGTTCGGCGAGTGCACCGGGAAGGTGCGCTCCACGCCGACGCCGAAGCTGACCTTGCGCACGGTGAAGGTCTCCCGGATGCCCCCGCCCTGACGGCGGATCACGTGGCCGGCGAAGACCTGGATACGGGAGCGGGAACCCTCGATGACCTTCACGTGCACCTTGACCGAATCGCCGGGGCGAAAGTCGGGAATGTCGTCGCGGAGTGATCCCGCGTCCAGCGCGTCCAGGGTGTTCATGATGTCCTCTGTCGTTCCTGCGTCGTGCAACTCGTGGCGGTCACGCCCGGCCCCGGTTGGGCTGGGCGGCAGCCAGCGCCCACGATCCCTGTCCGGGGCCGGCGGCTGGCGTACTGCGGGTTCTTACCGATCGTCGCCGGCTCGATCCGGCGCGCGGCAACCGGTCCATTGTGCCAGACGAGCGGGGCCAGACCGAAATCGACGGTGACCGAGTCCGGCGTTCCGAACGCCGCTCAGCCGTCCAGCAGCACCACGGCGACCACCACCACGACGATGATCGCCACC
This sequence comes from Nakamurella lactea, assembly GCA_044463405.1. GTDB lineage: Bacteria > Actinomycetota > Actinomycetes > Mycobacteriales > Nakamurellaceae > Nakamurella > Nakamurella lactea_B. The sequence goes on from JBIQML010000007.1 coordinate 23,127, forward strand.
ACGACCAGCACGGTGAACGCGACCATGTGGCTTTCCACCCAGCTCGCCGTGCCCGGGTAGCGTGCCCGCAGATCCCGTGCGGAGATCACCCCACCGATGCCGTCCACCGGGACGCCCAGCGCCCGGGACAGCGCGATCAGGTCCGGCTCGGCGTAGAAGCCCTGGCTGAGTCGGATCGCCTTGCTGCCGTCCCGGCGCAGCACGAACAGGTTCGCCGCCGGGCCGGCGAACGACGCGGTCGCCAGCCCCTGCACCATCACGCAGCGGCCCAGATCCGACCGCGGGATCGTACGGCGGCGACGCCAGATCCCCACCATCACCAGGTCGGTCGGGGTGAGCTCGACGCCCGAGTGGCGCAGGTAGTCGATCACGGTGAGCGCCGCGCCGACCGCCACCACCAGCAGCGCCACCGCGCCCCACCGGTTGACCGGGTCGTCCCATCCGGTGGCCATCCGCACCACCGCCAGCACGATGAAGATGCCCGCCACCGGCAGCACCGACCTGACGTACCTGAGGTAGGCCGCGCGGGACGGCGCCAGCCGGAAATGCGCCGCACCCGCGGGCTGCCATCCCGGCCATCCCGGCATCCCCCCGACCACGCTCCGACCCTAGACCCGTGCACGCCGGCCGGCACTCAGGACGCGGCTTTCGGCTCCGGGGGTCGGGCGAACGCGTCCTCGATCTGCCGGCGGTGCCGGCGCAACACCGACCAGGTGACCAGCGCCATGCCGATGCCGAGGACACCGGCCACGGCGAACACCGTGGTGAGCCCGAACGTCCCGCCCAGCGCGCCGCCGGCCAGCGTGCCCAGCGGGATGCCGCCCCATATGACCGTCCGGTAGGCACCCTGCACCCGGCCGAACAGGGCCTGCGGGATCAGCACCTGGCGCACCGACATGATCTGCACGTTGAACGACGAGACCGCACCGGCGGACACCGCGAAGCAGATCATGCCGACCGCGGGCTGTTGCACCAACGCCATCGTCACCAGCGCCAGCGCGCTGGCGAGTTCGCACAGGCCCATGGCGGCGCTGCGGCCCAGCCACGCGGTGAGCCGCGGGCTGAGCACGGAGCCCAGCACGGCGCCGATTCCGGCGACGGCCAGCATCACCCCGAAGCCTCGCTCGGACAGCCCCAGGTTCTCCAGGGCGTACAGCACCATGATCCCGTTCACCAGCGACTGCAGCAGTCCGGTGAGCCCGGTGGTCACCATCAGGGTGCGTAACAGGCGGTGACGGGCCAGCCAGCGCAGCCCCTCCGCCATGTCCGCGCGTACCGACGTCCGGATGGCGCGTTCCGGGCGGAACCGGCCCGCAACGATCAGGATCAGCCCGGCCGCCAGCAGGTAGGCCCCGGCGTTGCCCCACAGCGGGATCGACGCCGCGATGGCGAACAGCCAGGCTCCGATCGGCGCGCCCAGGAAGATGTTGCCCACGCTCTCGGCCGTGGTCAGCAGGCTGTTGCCGCGCTCGACCTGGGAGCTGGGGATCACCGCGGGCAGCATGGCCCGCGCGGCGCTGTCGTAGACCGTCTCCGCGCAGCCGAGCGCGAATGCGCAGGCGTACAGCAGTGGCAGCGACGCCGCGCCGGCCGAGACGGCGGTGGCCATGCCGGCCAGCAGCGCCGCGCGGGCGATGTTCGCCGCGGCCATGGCGGTGCGCCGGTTCATCCGGTCCACCAGGGTGCCCGCGGGCAGCGCGAACAGCAGCCAGGGAACGAAGGCCAGCGAGGCCAGCGCCGACACGGCCAGCGGGTCGCGGGTCAGGGCGGCGGCGAGCAACGGCAGCGCCGCCTGCAGCACCCCGTCCGAGAGGTTGGAGACGCTGCTGGAGGCGAACAGCCGCCAGAACGGCGTGCCGAGCCGGGCGGGTGTCGGCCCGACGGTCGGCCCCACGGCCGGCTCGGTGGTGGGGTGGGTCACCGTCATGCCTCCGGGGCGTTGTCGGTGAGCCCCGGGTGCTCGGTGGGGGTGGTGTTGATGGTGAGGATGACCCGCCGGGAGCCGGGCTCACCAGCGATCAACCGGTAGCGGTCGATGATCTCGTCCAGGTCGTCATGCAGCGCGGCGACCTGGTCGGGCGTCAGGCTCAGCGCGGTCTCCATGCGGCGCACCGAGTCTCGCCAGGGCTGCGGCCAGCCACGGGCCTGCTGTACCACCCGCATCGCGCGCCTGCTGTCCTCGAGCAACTGCTCCTGCAGCACCAGATCGACCGCCGCGCCGTTGGCCGCGTCCTCCGCCAGATCGAGTACCGGAAGGTTCCAGCCGCCGGGCGCCGGGCGCCAGTAGCGTTCGCGGCCGGTGCCCACCGAGTCGTCCTCGACGATGAAGCCGTGCCGGTGCAGTTGGCGCAGGTGGTAGCTGGTGGCGCCGCTGGACTCGCCGAGCGCCTCG
>JBIQML010000008.1:0-3486 GCA_044463405.1 Nakamurella lactea
CTACCCCTACGCCCGACAGGACAAGAAGCACCGCGGGCGCGAGCCGATCTCGGCCCGGCTGATGGCCGACCTCCTCAAGACCGCGGGTGCGCACCGGCTGATGTGTGTGGACCTGCACACCGACCAGATCCAGGGGTTCTTCGACGGCCCGGTGGACCACCTGATGGCATCCCCGCTGCTGTCGGACTACGTGCTGCAGCACTACGGGGGCGAGCAGTTAACCGTGGTCTCTCCCGACTCCGGCCGGGTCCGCACCGCCGAGCGCTGGGCGGACCGGCTGGGTGGCACGCCGCTGGCGTTCATCCACAAGACCCGCGACCCGCTCAAGCCCAACGAGGTGGTGGCCAATCGGGTGGTCGGCGACGTCGTCGGCCGAACCTGCATCATCGTGGACGACATGATCGACACCGGCGGCACCATCGCCAGCGCGGCCGCCGAGGTGTTGGCGGCCGGTGCCGGGAAGGTAGTGGTGGCTGCCACCCACGGGGTGCTGTCGGACCCGGCAGCCGAACGGCTGTCGGCCTGCGGCGTGGAGGAGGTCGTGCTGACCAACACCCTGCCGATCCCACCCGAGCACCATTTCGGCTGCCTGACCGTGCTGTCGATCGCGCCGATCCTGGCGCGAGCGATCCACGAGGTCTTCGAGGACGGATCCGTCACCAGCCTGTTCGAGAACTGAAGACCGGGTTCAACTCGAGGTCGGTGAGCCATTGTCGCTCGCGCATGCCAGCCGTGTGGTCCCGGGTCCTCAGAGCGCGCTGGCCACATCACAATCAGCCACGCGGTCCGCCGCCCAGCTGGTGTCGGCCGCGACCGCATGTCTCAGCCTCCCCGACCGCGGCACGCCAGTTGCCGGCGTATAGCCCGACGGTGAATCTCTTTTCGTAGGTTTCCCTGGCGCGTTGCCCAGCCTCGGCGACCGCATCCCGGTCCAGGCCTGTCAGCACGCGCGCGAGCGCCTCGACATCCTGCGGCGGGAACAGCCACCCGTCGCTGCCATCGGTCACTATGTCGAGCAGGCCGCCAGCGGCCGAGGCGATCACCGGCCGCCCACGCGCGAACGCCTCGATGGCGACAAGCCCGAAGGGTTCCGGCTGATCCGACGGCATGACGATCACGTCCGCCTCGTCCAGGTACCGCGCCGCCTCGGTGGTCTCTCCGACGATCCGGACCGATTCGGGATACTTCAGTGCCGCCGCCAGGGCCGGGACGTCCACGGCGTCACCGCTCGGCGGCGGGCCGCCGATCACCACCAGGGTTCCGGGAGCGCCGTCCGGCCCCGACGCGCGATCCCAGGCGGCCAGCAGGGTTCGGTGGCCCTTCCAGCCGTTCCAGCGGCTGGCGACCAGAAACGTCAGCGGCCCCGTCCGACCCCGCAGCGTCGACCATCGGTCCGGTTCGGGCGTCCCGTTGGGCACCACCCGGACGCGGGTGCGGAGCGACGCGGGCAGCGAGTCGGCGACTGCCCGGGAGATGGCGACGATCCTGTGGCACGGCCGGGCGAGCAGTCCCAGGATCCGTCGGTCCGACCCGGACCAGATCTCCTGCGCGTGCAGCACCACTGGCCCGATTCGAAGCACCCGCGCCAACGGCGCCGCGAGCAACGCCGCGCTGGTCGCGCAGTAGACGGTCGCCGGGCGGGACCGGCGCAGCGCCCGGGCCAGGGTGCCGAGCCGGCGGACGATGCCCACAAGCCCCCGCGGATTGAGGTACGCCCGCCGCACGATCGGCAGCGCCATGTGCCGGAACGCCACGCCGCGCCGCGCCAGTTCCTCGCACAACGGGGCCGCCGGATGGTCCAGGTCGGTGGGCAACCAGACCTCGACGTCGAGGTCGGGGCGCGCCGCCTCCACTACCTCCAGCAGCATCCGGTCCGCTCCGTACATCTCGTCCGACGAGTGCACCAGCACCATGCGACGACGGGACACGGTGCCTCCACCACTCTGCCGATGATCAGCCTCCGACGATATCGGTGATCGGAGAGTCGTCCAGCGATGCCACCCGCCCGCTGACCCCGTCATCGCCCACGGCACAATCGCTGAAGTGACCACGCTGCACGATGCGACCCGCATCGCCTTCGCCTCGGACAACTACGCCGGCATGCACCCCGAGGTGCTGCAGGCCATCGTCGACGCCAACGGCGGCCACCAGATCTCCTACGGCGGGGACGACTACACCGCACGCCTGCAGGAGGTCGTCCAGGGCCACTTCGGTGAGCAGGCCAGGATCTGGCCGGTGTTCAACGGCACCGGCGCCAACGTGGTCTCGCTGCAGGCCATGCTGCCCTACTGGGGCGGGGTGGTGTGCGCCGAGACCGCACACATCAACACCGACGAGAACGGCGCCCCAGAGCGGATCGCCGGCATCAAGCTGATGACGGTCCCCACTCCGGACGGCAAGCTCACGCCCGAACTCGTCGACAAGCAGGCATGGGGCTTCGGTGACGAGCACCGCGCACAGCCGCTGGTCGTGTCGATCACCCAGACCACGGAGCTGGGTACCGCCTACTCGGTGGCCGAGGTCGCCGCCGTCGCCGAGCACGCCCACGGCCTGGGCATGCGGGTGCACATGGACGGCTCCCGGATCGCCAACGCCGCCGCCAGCCAAGACGCGACGCTGCGCGATCTCACCACCGACGCCGGCGTGGACGTGCTGAGCTTCGGCGGCACCAAGAACGGCCTGCTCTACGGGGACGCCGTCGTGGTGCTGAACCCGGCCGCCGCCGACGGCCTGGACTACGTGCGCAAGCTGGACGCACAGCTGGCCAGCAAGATGCGCTTCGCCTCCGCCCAACTGGTCGCGCTGCTGGACGGGGACCTGTGGCTGCGCTCCGCGCGGCACGCCAACGCCATGGCGGCCCGGCTGGCGGACTCCGTCACCGGCCTGGACGGCGTGCGGGTGACCCAGAAGGTGCAGTCCAACGCGGTGTTCGCGGCGCTGGACCACGACGTCGCCGACCGGCTGCGGGAACGGTTCCGGTTCTACGACTGGAACCCCGCCACCGGCGAGGTCCGCTGGATGTGCGCCTTCGACACCACCGAGGAGCACGTGGACGCGTTCGTCGCCGCGCTCAAGGAGGAGCTGGCCCGGTAGCCAAGGCCACCGATCGTGTGCAGTCGGAGAGACGTGTGATGCCTCCTCTCGTGATAGAGAGTGATTTTGGCGGGCCCTCGCTCTTGCGTGCGACGGCCGGCCGAGTGATGCTTGTCATGCCGCAGTGACGGTCTGTGAGAGTTGCATGATCGATGGGTCGGGGTCTCGTAAATGGGAGGTCCCCGATGCGCCGATACGGTTTGGTGCTCTCCGCGGTCGTGTTGTTGCTGGGGGGCGTCTGCGCGGGGCCGGCAGCCACGGCAAGCCAGGCAGCCACCAGTACGGGTTGCAGGTCCAAGCCGTTCCGGGACGTGTCCGTCTCGAACCCGTTCTGCGGCGACATCACGTGGCTCGCCGCCCAGGGCATCACGGGCGGATACGCGGACGGCGGCT
>JBIQML010000008.1:3586-25500 GCA_044463405.1 Nakamurella lactea
TCCACCCCACCACCGCGGTGTCCCGCCAAGCCATGGCCGCCTTCCTGTACCGGCTGGAGCATCCCGGCGCGGACGACCCATCCTGTCGGTCGAAGCCGTTCCGGGACGTACCTGTCTCGAGTCCGTTCTGCGGCGACATCAGGTGGCTTTCGGCCCAGGGCATCACAGGGGGATACGCGGACGGCGGCTTCCACCCCACCACCGCGGTGTCCCGCCAAGCCATGGCCGCCTTCCTGTACCGGCTTGCGACCCCCGGTGCAGCGGACTCCATGTGCCTGGCCGCGCCGTTCCGGGACGTCCCGACGACCAACGCGTTCTGCGGAGACATCTCCTGGCTGACGGGCCATAAGATCACCAACGGCTACTCCGATGGAGACTTCCGCCCGACCGCGGTGATCTCCCGCCAGGCCATGGCTGCGTTCCTGCATCGCATTGCCGGGATAGGTTTGCACTGGGAGGTGGCGCCAGTCCCGTTGCCCGCCAAGGCGCCAGCCGGTTCGTCCGCCGCGATCTGGGCGTTGTCCTGCGGAGGGGCGGACCCGGTCTGCCTCGCCGGCGGGGCGGTGTACGCCACCAACAAGTCGGGGCCAGCGGTGTGGCAGCTGCGAAACGGAACCTGGGGCCGGCCATCCATGCTTCCGTCGCCTCCCGGCAACGTCTACTCCGAAGTCGATGCCCTGTCGTGCACATCGGATGGCACCTGCGGTGCCGTCGGTTCGGGCTTCCTGTGGGCGTTACAGGCGGGCACGTGGACGATCACCAAGGCACAGGCGCCGGCGGGCACGCCCGCCGACGCTGATGTTGCCACCGACTTCGTTTCCTGCGGTGTCAAAGGGTTCTGCGTCGCAGCCGGGGAAACCATCACCCAGTCGGGTACCAGTCATGCGGCGTTCTGGGCGCTCCATGACGGCACCTGGACGCTGACGGAACCACCGCGGCCGGCGGAGGCGCCGACCGACTCGAATTCCTCGGTCAACGCGATCTCCTGTGACCGCGGTGGCACCTGCGCGATAGCTGGCTACTACTTCCAGCCCACCAGCGACGGCAGGACCCCCGTGTTGTGGGTCCTCGACGGCGACACCTGGACCGCGTCCGTCCTCCCGATACCCTCGGGCTCGCCGAAGGGCACCCAGGCGAGTGTCGACGCGGTGTTCTGCGGGGATCCGGACGGGAGTTGCCTGGCCGGCGGCAGCTATGGCTCCAGCACGACGTCACAGGCGGCGCTGTGGACGCTTCACGGGGACACCTGGACGCCGAAACGTCCTTCGCGTCCATCCAAGGCGCCATCCAGGACCCTGATCGAGATCTCGTCGGTGTCGTGCGAATCCGACGGTTCTTGCGTGGCAGGTGGCGACTACTGGGACGCCGCCCGAGACGACTCACGGGACGTCATTTGGACGGACAACCACGGCACCTGGACCGTCAAGGAGGCGCCCGTGTTCGCCACCAAGACCGCGCCGTACGACACCGTCGCCGAGATCTCGTGCGCTCCCGGTGGGCCCTGCGTGGCCGGCGGTCAGCACAAGCTCAAGCACCGACTTGCTCGCGATCCCGTGCTGTGGTCGCTGGACGCCGGCACCTGGACGGTTGACGCGCCCCCCGTTCCCGCGAGCACGTCCGCCAACAATGGTCCCGGCAGAATAACGGTGTGGGATGTCTCGTGCGGGGCCCGCGGAACCTGCGCTGCGGGCGGCTTTGCAAACGGGGCAGCACTGTGGACGCTGGTTCGCGGTCTGTGAACTGAGCCCGGCTGGCCTGCCGGCCATCGATTGAGTGGGCGGTACGCCGTCAGGGCAGGGCCATGGTGTAGGTCAGGTACTCGTCGTAAGGATCGAACGGCGGGTGCGGGACCAGGTTGGTCTGCGTCGATCCGAACATCATTTGCGTGTTGTCCGCACTGATGGCCAGCGGTCTGGAGCAGCCAGTCCGGGGCAGGCCGCCCGGCGGGTCAGCAACGGTCGTGGCGGCACCGATGGTGCCGTCGGCGGCGATCGGAGCCAGGTTCAGGGTGCACGTCCATTGGTGAAGGTCGCTGGTGTAGGCGAGCTTCGTCCCGTCCGGGGAGATGACCACGCTCAGCGCTGGTAGACCGATGCACTCGCAGGTCACGGGTTGATTTCCGGTGTCGGAGAGCACTCCGAGCCGAGCATCGTAGAGATAGACGATGTTTCCCTCGATGACCGAATCATCGGACCCGTAATGGTCGGTGGCGGTTGGGAACGCCACTCGTAGGCCATCCGCGGAAACACTCCAGGTGCCGGTGTCGTTGGCGTATTCCCCGCCGGTGTAGCAGCCGGACGGGCACAGCGTCGCGGACGCGGCGGCGGACGGCGCCCGGATCACTCCGATCCTCGTGTAGTAGCAGAATCCCCCATCGGGTCCGCTGCACCTGGTCGCGTAGGTGTCGACGTAGTTGCCGTCGGCGGAGATCGCGGCGTCGCGGAACGCGTCGTATAGGCCGGACGGCTGGCGGTCCGGAACGAGTTGTGTGGTGTGAGCCGCGATGTCGTGGAGATAGACGTGCTGATTCGTCCAGGCAGTCTCGGCCGGGGCGTCGGTCGTCAGGAGCATGTCGGTGATGAACAGCACCCGCTTGCCGTCGTCGCTGATGCCTCCGCGCGGGATGCCCTTCCGCTGGCTGTAGAAGTTCGCCGGGTCGTTCGTGGCGCCGGTGTAATCGGGTGACTTGATGTCGATGTGGGTTGTCTTTCCCGCCGCGATGTCGACCACGTAGAGGGCGACGTTCCCGTCGTAGTCGAAGGAGCCGTTATCGGTGCAGGCGATGCCGACGTAGTTGCCGTTTCTGGAGGTCGCCTGCAGGGAGGCTTCGTCCGGATAGGCGCCACTGCACTTGGCGGGGACGCCGGCAACCTCGAGCACGTTCACCTTCGCTCCGGTCCTGGTGTCGACGCGGACGATCGTCGTGGCGTTCGTGCCCGGTTTCCTCCCGCTGCGGAACTGGTAGCGATTGAGCGTGGTGTTCGAGGTCACGGTGTACGGAGAACTGGTGGGTTGCGCGCTGACGACGGTGTTGACCGTCACCGCCTTCGAACCGTTGCGGTCCGTCACCGACATGACGGCGCGGTATTTCCCGGCCGCGGTCGGTGTTCCCAGGATCTGGTAGCAGATATCGCCGCACTGGTCGGACTGGTCGGTGAGGGCGAGCCCGGGTGGCGGCGTGCCACTCGTGACCGACCACGACAGCGGGCCGCCGTCCCCGTCGTCGTAGCTGGGAAGCCAGTAGGCGTAGGGGATTCCGACCGTGGCCGGCTGCACCTCGAATGCGGGCACCTTCGGCGCCGGCTTGGTCGCCGATGCCAACCTCACGATGAGGTAGGCGCCGGCACTGGCGGTCTGGCCCGTGCTGTCGGTGAACTGGAGGGTGAAGCTGCCGTCGACCGCCTTGGTGGGCGTTCCGCTGATCGTGTAGCCCTGCAGTGTCAGGCCGGCGGGGATGCCCCCGCTGGTGACCTTCCAGGTTCCGATCCGGTGGTCTGCTGTGGTCAGTTGGGTGGAATAGTGTTTCCCCACGGTCGCCGATGGCAGGTAGACGGTGGTGATGACGGGTGGCGGCGGCTTCGGAGCACCCGTCAGTGGAATGCACGTCGAAACCCCCGGCAGGTCGAGTTCGACCTTGAACGCCTGCAGCTTCCACTCCTTGACGATCAGGTTGAGGTAGGCGTACACGGTGGCCCGGACGAATAGTGTCAGCGAGACGCAGACCTCGGGTGGGGGCGTCTTCGCCGTGGCGTCGAATTCAGCGCCGATCCCGGCGGACAGGCCGACGCCAATCACGTTGAGCAGCCCGACCTGGATCTGGACGCCGGCGTAGGCCTCTGCGGAGAGGGTCCCCGACGCCTCGACCTTGGCCGGGTCGGCCGACTTGGCGTCCAAACGCTTGATGCTGCCGTCGCTCTGCGAGATGAAGCCGACGGTGTGATAGCTGTGCTGCGACACCGACACCGACCCCGATGCGGAGACGCTGAACGTCACGTCGGGTGCGAAGGCCAGCGACACGCCGGTGTCGCCGAGAAGAAACAGCTTGGTGTGCTCGTTCTGCCACAGCGCGCCGAGGGAGCACTCCACCTTCCCCTGCACGCCGAGGCTGGCGCGGACAATGGTCTCGTAGGAGACGTAGGCCTCGAAGAACGGTTTGGTGAACAGCCCCGTGCGGATGTCCACGTGGGCGCGCACATTCTTCAGCGTCAGGCTGATCGATCCGGTGGGATCGACCGACTTGTCGCAGGACACGCCATCGCCGCCGGACACGTCGATGCTCGGGAACGAGATCGTGGACTTCAACTGTGTCGCGCTGTTGTCGTCGTCGGCGACCGAGTCGTGCCCGCCGGATGCAGGCCGCTGGGCCACGCTGCTGGTCGAGCCGGCGGCGCCCGGGCCGCTGAATGTGACGTCACTGCTGCTGAAGATCTGGTCGATCGGCGCCGGGGTGACGGTGACGACGTGCTGTCCGGACGCCCCGTTGCCGACCGATGTCACGCTGCCCGCCAGCCCGCCCCGATAGGCCGAGGTCCCGGGTGGCAGGAAGTAGTCGTCCCCGACCGCAGGCACTGCGGCTGCCGCGGCGAGTGAGACGAGCCACGGCTGGGCAGTGGTGTCGCCGCTGGTAGCGGAGATGCCGCCGCCGGTCACGGCGAGGACCTGTTTCGCCGGTGAGGTCTTGGTGGTTGTCGCGGGCTGATACCTGGCGGTGGAAGCGGCAGCCGGAAATGCGTAGCTGAAGCGGTCCGCGGTGGCCGTCGCGCTCCTGCCGCGGGGACTGACGACCCTGACGTCGACGGTGCCGGTGAGCCCCACCGGGCTGACCACCGTCAGCCGCGTCGCCGACGTCACCTTCAGGTTGGTGCCAGTGCCGCTGCCGAAGAGCACCCTGCTGGCACCGGTGAGTTGGGTGCCTGTGACGGTCACCGTCGTACCTCCGGTGACCGGGCCGGACGAGACGGATATGTGGGTGACGACGGGTATGGGTGTGCTCGCGGAGTAGTGGAAGGCGCCCCCGCGGGACGGGACGGACGTGCCGTGGGCCGTAACGACCCGCACCGGGACGGCACCGGCCTTGTGCGCGGGGGACCTGACGGTGATGGTGGTCGCGTTCACGACGGTCAGGTCGGTCCCAGCTGCCGGGTGCTTGGCGGACGGCACCATGGGGTCGAACAGCACCGCGGTCGCGGACGTGAACCCGGTCCCGGTGATCGTCACCGCGGCATAACCGGCGGTGTTGCCGGTGGTCCGGCTGATCGACGTGACGGTGGGCAGGGCCGGGTAGCCGCCGTGCGAGATGGTGTCACCGGCGAAACCGCGGTAGAGGAAGGCTGCCATCGCCTGCCGGGACACTGGCAGGTTCGGACGGAAGGTCCCGTCGCCGTAGCCCCCGGTGATACCTGTGGTTGCCAGCCACTCGACGTCCCCGCAGAACACCGACATCGCCGGAACGTCGGCGAACCTGCGCTTCGCCCCGGTGCAGGAAGGGTCGGCCGCGCCGGGATGGGCCAGCCGGTGCAGGAATGCTGCCATCGCCTGCCGCGACACCGACGCGGTCGGGTGGTACCGGCCGTCGGTGTAGCCGCCGGTGATCCCGGTTCCGGCCAACCATTCTATTACGCCACAGAAGGTGGACGCCGTGCCGACGTCACCGAACAGCCGGGCCGGTCCGGCGCAGGCGGGATCGCCCCGGCTGCCACGGTCGAGCGCGAACCGGTGCAGGAAGGCGGCCATCGCCTGACGGGAGACCGGTGCGTTCGGGCGGAACGTGCCGTCCTGGTATCCGCCGGTGGTGCCGGTGCCGCCGAGCCACTCGATGTCGCCGCAGAACGGCGATGTCGCCGGCACATCCCGGAACGTGCGGGCCTTGCCCTTGCAGGTGAGGTCCGGCGCCTGCGCCGCAGCGGGCGCCGACTCCTGCCTGGCACCGGGCGCTGCGACAGTGCTCGTGGCCCGCGCGGGTGACGGTGATTGCGCGGCTTGCGCCGGTGACGGAGGCGGCGCGGCGACGGCGGGCAGTGGCAGCAGCGCCGTCGCGGTCATCGCGAGCACCGACAGGAGGCACGCGGCACGGAATCGGGACGAGCGAGAACCGGGATACCGCATGACACACGCTCCGGGGGTGAGGACCGACATCCGCAGCCCCGCGTGCGGCTCCTCGTTGTACCACTCGAATCGACCGTTCGGGAATACCACCAACGGTCACGTTCCGACGGAGCCGGCGAACGAAACGACGACGACGCCGCGTGCGGATCGCGTGGTGTCGCCCACCCTCCGGTGCTCATCGCCGTCGAGGATCGGGACGGGCTCCCGAGGCCGCGGCCGAACCCGGCCAGTCCGGTCGAAAGAATCTGTCATCTCGTACCGGCAATCGCGAGACAACGGCCCGTGCGCTTTGTACGCTCGCCTCGATGATCAAGCATCGTGACTTCGAGGGCGCCCTGGTGGAGTACGCCAGGCGCCCGTCCAGGCGCGGGTTCTTCAAGGTCGCCTCCGGGGCCATCGCCCTGTTCTTCACCGGGGCCGGGGCGACCGCGCTGGCCCCGTCGGCCGCCGCCGAGGAGCCGACCTGCTTCTGGCAGTTCCCGCCCGGCGACCTGAGCACCTGCGAGAAGACCCGTCACAAGGAGGGCCACACCTCCTCGACCAACGGCTGCGGGCCCGGCGGCTGGAAGAACAAGGCCGTCCGGGACCACTGGGGCAAGGCCAACTTCACGCCGTCCTGCAACAAGCACGACGTCTGCTACGGCACCTGCGGGTCCAACAAGTTGGACTGCGATCTGAACCTGGCCCGGGAGGCCATGAACGCGTGCGGCGACGCCTACCCGGACAGCCCCACCCGGCGGGCCGCCTGCGAGACCATCGCGGTGATCTACGGGATGGCCGTGGACGAGTTCGGCGACGACCCGTACCGGGAGGCGCAGGAAGAGGACTGCGAGTGCTGCCGCTACCAGAACGTCGCCTACTGCCAGCCGGACGACTCGTGCTGGTACTCGGCCACCGCCTGCCTCCAGGTGTGCCCCAGCGGCCTGGGCGTCACCGGGCAGAACCTGTGCGGCCCCCCGCCGGAGGGCAAGTGCGGCCGATGATCGCCGGGGCGGTGACGACATGCTCGCTGTTCGGCTCGCCCTGGCGGCCGTCTTCCTGATCAGCGGGATCGCCAAGGCGGTCTCGCCCCGAGGCACCGCCGGCGCCGCCCGGGATCTGGGCGTGCCGTCGGCGCTGACCCCGGCGGTCGCGGCCCTGCTGCCCGCCGCCGAGTTGGCCGTCGCCGCGCTGCTGGCGCTCACCCCGACCGTCACGGTGGGCGGGGCGGTCGCCGCCGGGCTGATGGCCTGCTTCACCGCGCTGGTGGCGGCGAACCTGATCCGCGGCCGCCGGCCGGCCTGCGCGTGCTTCGGGGCGCTGTCGGCGCAGGCGCCGATCGGCCCGGCCACGCTGGCGCGCAACGCGATCCTGCTGGCCGCGTCGCTGGCCGTGCTGGTCGCCGCGCTGCTGCCGGGTGCGTGCAGCGCCGGCTGCTACGACGCCGCCGGCGGCCGGCAGGTGGCGATCGGCGGCGCGCTGGCGGTGCTGGTGGGCATCGGGATCGGCGTGGTGCTGATCCTGTCCCTGAGCGCGGAGGTGGGCCGGCTGGCCGGACGGGTGCGGGACCTGGAGGCGACGCTCGGCCGGGCGCCGTCGGCGCCCCGGCCGGAGGTGGACCTGGCGGCCTTGCGGCGGGCGGTGACGGAATCGACGGTGACGGACCCCCACGGCCGGGCCATCCCGCTGGCCGGGGCGCTGTCCGGGCCGGCGCCGGTCCTGCTGGTGTTCCTGTCGGCACACTGCAGCGCGTGCGAGCGGCTGCGGGACCGGATCCGGGGCGCTCCCCCGCGGGACGGCCTGCGCCTGGTCGGGATCATCGACCGTCTGGATGCCGGCCACGCGCCGGTGGCCGGGGAGCCGCTGGAGTTGTTCGTGGACGGCGGCCGGATCGCCGGAGCGGCCGGCCTGCAGGCGTTCCCGTCGGCGGTGCTGCTGGGCGCCGACCTGCGGCCGGCCGGTGACGTGCTGACCGGCACCACCGAGATCGGGCGCTACCTCGACGAGCGGGCCGGTCTTGTCGAAGCTTCCGGGCCGGGCCGACCGGTCGCGGCCGGGCACGGAGTGCCCGTCACCGCCGAAGGAGTGCCGCAGCATGCCTGAGCCGCCGCCGCCACACCTGCCCGCCTGGCCGGCCCAGCCGCCCGGGACCGGGCCCACGCCGCCACCGGTGCCGCCAGCCGAGCGGGCGCAGACCCCCGGGGACGCGGAGCCGCCCGACCCGCCGGACCGGGTGAAGCCGGCGGCCATTGCGGCCGGTGTCGCCTCGCTGGCGCTGGCCGGCGGTATTGCGGCGGTCACCCTCACCTCCCGATCCGGGACCGGGTCGGGCGGCGATAGCGGGGGTGGCGCGGGGAGCCCCACCGGCGCGGCGGCACCGTCGACCGGCAGCGCCGAGCCCACCGGGCCGACCGGATCCGCAGAGCCGACTGAGCCCACTGTGTCCACTGGATCCACCGAGTCCACTGAGTCCACCGAGTCCACTGTGTCCACGGGTTCCACGGCGGCCACCGGGTCCACGGCCGGTTCGGCGCCGATCGCGCTGGCCGGATCCTGGACAGGGACCGTCGACGGCGGCGGCGACCCCGTCGGCACCCGCATCACCCTCGACGGAGACCCCGATGCCGTCACCGGTCAGTTGCTGTTCGCCGACCCGGATTCCAGCGACTGGGTGGTCGCGGGCACCGTCACCGGCACGCTGTCGGGAACCTCGCTTCAGGTGCAGACCGATTCCCAGGTGGTGCTCGCGCTCACCGTGGACGGCGACGCGCTGTCCGGCGCCGGAACCCTGACCAGCACCGACAACCCCTTCCCGGTGACGGTGTCGCTGCAGCGGGACTGAGCGATCGTTGCTGCGCCGGCAGCCCACCGGCACACGGGTGCGGTTCGGCGCAAGGGCTGCGGGCTCCGCGAAGCTACCTGGTACCGACCTTGGCGATCTTGCTGATCGCAGGCGGCACGGACTTTCCGAGCTTCTTCGCTATCGTGACCTGCGCACGAGCGGAAGCGACCATTGAAGGCGTGACCTTTTGCACGTAGCGGCCGGTCTTCGCAGATCGTGATTCGGTCCGACCCGACGCCTTGGCAGAGCTACCCATCGTCGGCGGCCTCCTCTCTCTCACCACCATCGTCCAGCACGTAGTCGGTTGCGTCCACCGTTGGCGTATCCACTGCCGCCCCGGGTGATGCCGAGATCGCCGCGAAGCACGGACCGACTTCGGTGTCGTGACCGGGTTCGGCGTCTGCTGGAAGAAGGGCACGGATCCGCGCCTCGATGGGGTGGCAGTCGCCGGGTCCTACGCGGGCGTCGGACGGGTCGACGGCGATCGTCAGTGCGCGGGTGCCCGCACCGGTCGACGCCGTTCGAGGCGTTCCGTCACCGCCAACCCCAGCGCCACCATCGCGGCCACCCAAACGACGCCGAGACCGGACAGCAGCAGCACCTGCCACAGCGAGACGCCGGCCGCACCGCAGGACGCGGACCCGATGTCCACCACGGACACCGCGTCGATCAGCGGGCCGCGCTGACCCTCGGTGCGGCTGGTGAAGGTCAGCACCGTGCCGGAGCCGGAGCAGGCGTCGGCCTGCATGCTCACGCCCCGCCAGTTCAGGGTGTCCCCGCCGTCCGCAGCGTCGGTGGTGAATGACCGCGTCACCGATCCCAACTGCACGTCCAGGTTCTTCACCGGAGGGTCGCCGTGGGGGTTGCCGGCCAGCAGGAACTCCAAGCGGTAGCG
Source organism: Nakamurella lactea (assembly GCA_044463405.1). Classification (GTDB taxonomy): domain Bacteria; phylum Actinomycetota; class Actinomycetes; order Mycobacteriales; family Nakamurellaceae; genus Nakamurella; species Nakamurella lactea_B. Next base: position 13,408 of record JBIQML010000008.1, read on the forward strand.
GTGGCCGGAGGTGGTGTCCAGGGTCTGGGTGAGGGTCGCGGCGGTCCCGTCGCCCTCGTTGCCGTTCAGGTCGATGTACTGCTTGCCCTCGGCGGCGTCCTCCCAGCCGGCGCCGATCAGGTCGACGCTGCCGGCGGTGATCTTCCAGTCGCCCAGGTCCGGGTACTGCGCGGCGGTGTAGGTGTCGTACCCGGAGACCTCCTCGACGTCCGGCGGCTCGAAACCACCGGTGCCGACCAGGGATCCGGCCGGCAGGGTGGTCTTGCCGGCAGGGGTCGACGGCGGCGGTGACGGGGACGTCGTGGTGGCGGCGGCGCCGGCCGCGTCGCCCGATCCGGGATCGGCCACGGCGACTCCCGGCAGCAGCACGGCGGCAGCGATGGTGAGGGCCGCGACCGATGCCCGGGAGATCCCGCGGCCTCGGCGCCGCGGGGTTCCGGGTCGGGCCGGCCGGACCGGGGTGCTGATGCGCATCGCACATTCCAACACGGACAACCCTCGCAGCGCACGCTTTCCGGCCGGTTCGTCGCGTGACTCCCGACCGCCTCGGGCGGGTTGTGTGGCCCAGGGTGCGCCATGCCGCCCCCTGGGCCACACAACCCCGGTGCGGGCGCGGAGGAGGAGCCGGCGTGCGGACAACGGGTGAAAGGTCCGCGATTCCAGCGATTCGGGCAACCCGGGTCTACCGGGATCTTGACGGATGCGCTACGTTGTTGACAACTAACAGTTCTTTGTTACACGTTCGGAGCCGTCATGACGTCATCGAGCGCATCAACGGTCGCGGACCTCACCGATCTGCCGGAGAAGGACCTGACGGCGTGGCTCGCCGACATGATCCTGATCCGGCGGTTCGAGGAGACCGCCGACGACCTGTCCCTGCGCGGAACCATACCCGGCGGGATCCACCCCGCGATCGGCCAAGAGGCGGTCGCGGTCGGGGTGGCCAGGGCCCTGCGGCCCGGTGACGTCGTCACCGGCACCCACCGGTCCCATCATCACGCCCTCGCGAAGGGCCTGCCACCGCGCGCGGTGCTGGCCGAGCTGGCGGGCCGGGCCACCGGCACCAACGGCGGGCGCGGCGGGTCCATGCACCTCGCGGACTTCGAGCGGGGCCTGTGGGGCAGCAACGGCATCGTCGGCGCCGGGCTGGGGATCGCCATGGGGGCCGCCCTCGGCGCCTCGGTACGGCGCAGCGGCCAGGTGGCGGCCGGATTCTTCGGTGACGGTGGGGCCAACACCGGGCGGGTCTGGGAGTACGTGAACCTGGCGTCGGTGTGGAAGTTGCCGCTGCTGGCCATCTGTGAGAACAACCTGTACGCGGTGGAAACGCCCTCCGCGACGGTGACCGGCGGCGGTTCGGTGGCCGCCCGCGCCGAGGGCTTCGGCCTTCCCGTGGTGCAGGTGGACGGTCAGGACGTCGCCGCCGTCTACCGGGCCGCCAGCCAGGCCGCCGAGCGGGCGCGATCCGGCGAGGGCCCCACCTTTCTGGAGATCCAGACCTACCGGTACCGCGGGCACAACACTGGCGAGATCATCCGCTACCGCACCGAGGAGGAGGTGGCGGACTGGCGGGCCAACCGGGATCCGATCGACCGGTTCACCGCGCGACTCCTGCAGGCCGGGCTGCTCGACGAGGCCGCACTGGCCACCCTGACCGAACGCTGCTTCGCCGACGTGACCGACGCGGTCGGCGCCCTGGACGACGCGCCGTTGCCGGATCCGGCCACCGCGACCGAACGGGTCAGCGATCTCGACGACGCCGGAGTCGGCCGGCCCAGCACCGAGGGAGGCCGCTGAGATGGCGACCGTGACCTATTCCCAGGGCTTCCAGCAGGGCATGCAGGAGGAGATGTCCAGGGACGACAGCATTTTCGTGCTCGGCACGGACCTGTACGATCGCGGCGGCCACTTCGCGCAGGTGAAGGGGCTCGGCGAGATGTTCGGCCACGACCGGATCCGGGACGCGCCGATCTCGGAGGGCGCGATGGTGGCCGCGGGCGTGGGCGCGGCGCTGAACGGCTGCCGCCCGATGGTCGATCTGAACTTCATGGACTTCGCCTACGGCGCCATGGACGAGATCGTCAACCAGGCGGCCAAGATCCGCTACATGTGGGGTGCGCACGTCCCGATGGTGATCCGCGCCACCGCCGGGGTGGCCGGCGGAGGAGCGCAGCACAACAACAGCCTGCAGACCTGGTTCACCGCAATGCCGGGACTGGCCGTGGTTTTCCCCTCCCGCGCCTACGACGCCAAGGGGCTGATCAAGTCGGCGCTGCGGTCGGACGACCCGGTGATCTACATGATGCACAAGCGGCTCACCGGAACTCGCGGTGAGGTCGGCGGCCCGGACGAGCTGGTGCCGCTGGGCTCGGCCCGGACGGTCCGCCCCGGCACCGACGTCACCGTCGTCACCTACGGCTACGGGGTGGTCTCGTGCACGGCGGCGGCCGACCGGCTGGCCGCCGACGGCATCGAATGCGACGTCATCGACCTGCGCACGCTGTACCCGCTGGACATGGAGACCATCCTGGAATCGGTGCGCCGTACCGGGAAGGTGGTCGTGGTCGACGAGGCGCCGCGACACGGCTCGCTGTCCGCCGAGATCGCCGCAACGATCTCCGAGGAGGCGTTCTTCTACCTGGACATGCCCGTGCACCGCGTCACCGGCGCGCACTCCCCCATCCCGCACAGCCCGTCGCTGCTCGACGCGGTGCTGCCCGACACCGACGACGTGGTCCGCGCGGTCCGCGACGTCTCGAAAGCCCAGGGATAACCCTTGAAGATCACCAGTTACCGCTCCGGATCCGAGATCCGCTACGGGGCCCTCGATGACGCCGGAGCCATCCACGACCTGCGGGCGTCGGACCCGAGCCTGCCGGCCGACCTGAACGACGCCCTCGGGCTGCTGGTCGGCTACCACGCCGAGCTGTCCGACGTGCCGACCGTCGATGCCGCCGGCATCACCGCGCTGCCGGCCGTGCCCGCGCCGCGCAAGATCATCTGCATCGGCGTCAACTATGCCGAGCACGCCGCCGAGACCGGCTCCAGCACGCCGCCCTATCCGACGGTGTTCGGCAAGTTCGGCAACGCGCTGATCGCCTCCGGCCAGGACATCGTCGCCCCCTCGACCACCTCCCAACTGGACTACGAGGGCGAACTCGGGGTGGTGATCGGCCGGCCCGGAAAGTACATCGACGCCGCCTCGGCCTACGACCACGTCGCCGGATACATCGCCGTGAACGACGTCTCCGCGCGAGACTTTCAGGGCCACACCAGCCAGTGGATCATGGGCAAGAGCGGGGACACCTTCGCGCCGATCGGCCCCGCTGTGGTGACCGCCGACGAGATCCCCGACCCGCACGCGCTGCGGCTGCGCACCACCGTCAGCGGCGAGGTGCTGCAGGACGCGCAGACGGCGGACATGATCTTCCGGATCCCGGATCTGATCGCCTATCTCAGCCAGACGATGACGCTGCTCCCCGGCGACATCATCGCCACCGGCACCCCCTCCGGCGTCGGCGTCGCCCGCAACCCGCAGCGGTTCCTGACCCCGGGTGACACCGTCACCGTCTCCATCACCGGGCTGCCGGAGCTGACCAACAGGGTCGTCGCGGACCCGGCGGCGCCGCAATGAGCGCGCCGGCGGCGCAGGCGCTGCCCGAGCTGGCCGCCCGCTGGTCGCTGGCCGGCAAGGTCGCCGTGATCTCCGGCTTCGGTGCCGGCATCGGCCTGGCCAGCGCCCGCGCGTGCGCGGCCGCGGGCGCGCGGATCGTCGGGCTGGAGATCGACGAGTCGGTGGGCTCGGCGGCCGCCCGGTCGCTGCGCGATCAGGGTGCCGACGCGACGTTCCTGCCGGCCGACATGGGCGATCCGGAGCAGGTGACGGCGGCGTTCGCACGGATCGCGGAACAGGTCGGCACCGTCGACGTGCTGGTGAACAACGCGGCCGTCGGCATGCACACGCCCCCGCAGGACTTCCAGCTGGACGAGTGGTCCCGGGTGCTGGCCGTGAGCATCACCGGTTACGCCCTGGCGGCCCGCGAGGCCGGCCGGCTGATGATCGCCGCGGGGCGGGGCGGCAGCATCGTGAACATCAGCTCGATCGCCGGGCTGTCGGCGCTGGGCCGCGGCAACTTTGCCTACAGCGTCGCCAAGGGCGGCGTCAACCAGCTCACCAGGGAACTGGCGGTCGAGTGGGCCGGCTACGGGATCCGGGTGAACGCGGTGGCGCCCTGCCAGGTGCTCACCGATTCGCTGCGGGCGCTGCTGAACAACGAGCGGTTCGACTCGGGCGGTGTGGAATCGCGCTTCGTGCGGGGCATCCCGCTCGGCAGGTTGGCGTTGCCGGAGGACATCGCCGACGCGGTGCTATTCCTGGCCGGCGACGCGGCGAGGTTCGTGACCGGTGTCATCCTGCCCGTGGACGGCGGCAACACAGCGCTAAATCCCGGCGGAACGATTGGAGAGGGCTAACCTGGCTGCTACCGTTCCGGTTGACTGTTTGCAAAGCGGAGGGTAGATGCCCAGTTCACGTTCTATCGGACCGGCGAGCCGCCGGACCCTGGGAGATGAGGTAGCCGACCAGCTGCGTGAGGCGATCCTGCGCGGCGATTTCGCCGCCGGGGAGCGGCTGCGCGAGGAGAACCTGGCGACGATGCTGCAGGTCTCCCGCGGGCCGATCCGGGAGGCGTTCAGCGCGCTGGAGCGTGACGGGCTGGTCGAGTTGTCGCGCCACCACGGCGCCACCGTCGCGCCGCTGTCGCGCGAGGACCTGGAGGAGGTCTACAGCCTGCGCATCGTGCTCGAGACGCTGGCGGCCAGGTACGCCGTCAAACGGGCGCAGGAGGAGGACCTCGAGCGGATCTCCCACGCGCTCACCGCGTTCGTGGACGGCCTGGCGACGAACCCCACGGAGCAGGACGCCGCCAACTACGACGTGCAGTTCCACGACGCCTTCTACCAGGCGGCCCACCACACCCGGCTCTACGTGAGCTGGCAGAATATCCGGCTGCAGGTGTATCGCTTCCTGCTGACCAGGAACCTGGCCAATCCGGACTGGCGCGAGAACATGGAGATCGGACACACCGAGATCCTGGAGGTGCTGCGCGCCCGCGACGAGGAGGCCACTGTTGCGGTGGTGGTCAAGCACATCCAGTACGCGTACATGCGCATCGTCGAATCGTTCGCGCCGGGCGAGAGTGCCAAGGAACTGCTCGCCGTGGCCGGGCTGGGCGCCGCCGCTCCGGCGCCGGCCAAGAGCAAGCGGACCAGGTCAAAACCCAAGTCCCAGTGAGGCGTGAATCCTCGCGGCCGGCCCGTCGCCCGCGGCAAGGATTCTGGCGGGCGCTTTCAGCAGGCGTTCAGCCGGCGTGGCGGGCGTTCAGATGATGCGGTGGCGTTCAGCCGGCGTGGTGCCCCGGTATGGAGTCGATCAGCAGCTTGGTGTAGTCCTCACCGGGGCTGCGGAAGACCCGCTCGGTGTCGCCCTGCTCGACGATCCTGCCGTGTCGCATCACGTACACCCGCTCGGTGAAGTACCGGATGATCCCCAGGTCGTGCGAGATGAACAGCACGGCCAGGTGCCGTTCGGACTGGATGCGCCGCAACAGGTTCAACAGTTGGGCCTGTGCCGACTGATCCAATGCGGAGGTCGGCTCGTCGGCGATCAGCAGGGTCGGCTCGGCCGCCAGCGCCCGGGCGACGCTGACCCGCTGGCGCTGCCCTCCGGACAGTTGGGCGGGCATCCGTTCGATCAGCCGACCGCCGATACCGATGGACCGCAACAGCTCCTGCGCGGCAACCCGCGCCCGCCCTCTTGGCAGGCCCTGCCGAACGTGAATCGCCTCCGACACCGCCTCCAGTGGCGTCTGGCGTGGATTGAGCGACGAGTAGGGATCCTGAAAGACCATCTGGACATCGGTGCGCGGCCGCCGCCGGCGGTCCCGGGTCGGCACCTGGTCATGAAACCGGATGGACCCCGCGCTGATGGGCTGCAGGCCCGCGATCGCGCGAGCCACCGTGGTCTTGCCGCTCCCGCTCTCCCCGACGATCCCCACCACCTCGCCGTGCCCGATCTCGATCGTCGCGTCCTGCACTGCGGTGAAGGCGTACGGCCCCTTGCCGAACGTGATGGTGATGTGTTCCGCCCGCACCAGCGCGGACTCTCCGAGCACGGAGTCCGGGGGTGGCGACGCCAGATCAGCCGACATGGGCGACCTCCACCTCGGTGTGCAGGCAGGCGCTGAGCCGCCCTCCGAAGTCTCGCAGCGGTGGCTGGCCGCCGTCGGCGCAATCAGACTGCACCACAGGGCATCTCGTGCGGAACCGGCACCCGGAGGGCCAGGAGCCTGCCAGCGGCGGCTCGCCCTCGATGGCGGTGAGCTCCTCGTTCGGGTCCGCCAGGTCGATCCGCGAGCTCAGCAGCGCACGGGTGTAGGGATGCAGCGGCGAGTCCGAGGTCGCCGCATGCGGGCCCCACTCGACGGTGGCGCCGGCGTACATCACCAGGATGTCGTCGCACACCTCCTCCACCACCGCGATGTCGTGCGAGACCAGAATCAGCGACATGCCGAGCTCCTGCCGCAATTCCCGCAGCATCGCCAGGATCTCGCTCTGCACGGAGACGTCGAGGGCGGTCGTCGGCTCGTCGGCGACCAGCACGGCCGGCCGCTGGGCGAGGGCGGCGGCGATCATCACCCGCTGCCGCATGCCGCCGGACAGCTCGTGCGGGCGCTTGCCCAGCAGCCCGTTCGCGTCGGGCAGGTGAACCATGTCCAGGTAGCGCAGGGCCCGTCGCCTGGCCTCCGCGCGCGAGATCGGCCCCGCTCCCGTGACGGCCTCGTGCATCGTCGCGCCGACGGTCAGCACCGGGTTCAACCCGGCCAGCGAGCTCTGCGGGACGTAGCCGATCCGGCGGCCCCTGATGCGCCGCCACTGGTTTCGGCCGGCGGTCGCGAGGTCGGTGCCGCCGAACATCACGGATCCGCCGGTGACCTTGGCGCCGTAGCGGTCCAGCGTGCCGATCAGCGCGCGGCAGAGCATCGACTTGCCCGAGCCGGACTCCCCCACGATGCCGAGCGAACCGCCCGTCGTCACCCGGAAACTGGCCCGGTCGACCAGCGGCAGCAGGGTCGGCCGCAGGATGCTGATCTGCAGATCCTGCACATCCAGGGTCGCGTCGTCACCGCCGTCCCGCGCGGCGCGACCGGGCGCGGCCGTCACACCAATCCCTTCATCGCACCCGCGGCCAGCGACGAGCGGCTGTCGGCCAGCAACGCGACGCCGGTGGCCGCCAGGGAGAGCGCGATACCCGGAAATCCGACCATCCACCAGGCCTCTTGCAGGTACAGCCGGCCCTCGCTCATCATCGAGCCCCACTCGGCCTGCGGCGGTCGGATCCCCAGCCCGAGGAAGGACAGGCTGGCGACGGAGATGACGATGATGACGAAGTCCGACAGCGCGTAGGCCCTGGTCTCCGTCCAGGTGTTGGGCACCACGTGCCGGAACACGATGCGAGCACGGGAGTACCCCAGCAGCGACAGCGACTGGACGTACTCGGCCTTGCTGACCATCACCGCCCTGGCCCGCGCCACCCTGGCGTAGCGGGCCCAGTTGGTCAGCAGGATCGCGGTGAGAACTCCGATGGCGCCGGGTCCGGTCATGGCGACGATGGCGATGATCAGCACGATCAGCGGGAACGCGTTGATGCCGTCGATCAGCGCGGTCCAGATGCCGGAGACCCAGCCGAGACGCGTGGTGCCGATCATTCCGCCCAGCACGGTACCGACGACCAGCGGGACGATCACGCCGACGACGGCCAGCGACATCGTGATGCGGCCGGCGGCGAAGGTTCGGGTGAAGATGTCCCGGCCGAGATTGTCGGTGCCGAACCAGTATTTCGATCCCGGCGGCTGGAAGGGCGGGCCCACCAGCGCATCGGGCCCGTAGGGGCTGAACATCGGGATCAGGATGCTGCCCAGCACCATCACCACGATGATGCCCAGGCCCAGCTTGGCCAGCCCGCTGAGCCCCGCCAGCGCCCGCCAGGACCGCCGCAACGGGCTCGACGTCGGACTCATCGGACCCTCGCACGGGGATCGAGGGCACCGCTGATCAGGTCGGCGGCGAGGTTGACGGCGACGACCAGGATGCCCATCACGAAGACGATGCCCTGCACCACCGGATAGTCGCGGTTCGACACCGCGTTCAGCAGCCGGCTGCCCATGCCAGGAAGGTTGAAGACCATCTCCAGCACCACCGCGGCGCCGAACAGGCTCCCGATGATGTAGGCGGTCAGCGCGATGGTCGGGGTCAGTGAGGGCCGCAGCAGGTAGCGCCAGCCGAGCCTGGACCCGCGAAGGCCGCGGACCACGGCGGTCTCCACGAAGGCCTCCTCCATGGTGTCGGCCACCGAGCTCTGCATGACCCGCAACAGGATCGGTGTCAGCGGGCCGCACGCGGTGACGGCGGGAAGGATCAGGTAGCGCAGGTTCTCCGGGAACTGCGGGTCGTATCCGCCCACCGGCAGCAGGTGCCAGTTCATGGCCACCAGGAGGATGAGCACCTGCCCGGAGAAGAACACCGGCACCGACAGCGCGGCGCTGGTGCTCAGCCTGACGGCCAGCCCGGTCGCCCCCGACCGGTGCCGCGCGGCCGGCACGGCCAGCACCAGGGCGATGCAGAACGCCAGGATGATCGCCATGGCGATCAGCTGCAGCGTCACCGGCGCGGACTGGATGATGATGTCGGTGACGGCCTGGCCGTTCTGCAGCGAGACGCCAAGATCGCCGCGGAACATGGGTCCGATGTACTGCCCGAACTGTTCGAAGATCGAGCCGTTGAGCCCCAGTTGCTCGCGCAGGGCGGCGATCGCCTCCGGGGTCGCCTGCATGCCCAGGATGGTCTGCGCCGGATCCCCCGGGGTGAGCCTCATGATCGAGAAGGACACGACCATGACGCCGAACGCGACCAGCACCGCCTGCCCGACGCGCCGGGTGACGGGGTGGTGCACGACCAGCAGCGCTGCTCGCGCACCACCCCGCGTCCGTCCGATGGGGCCCTCTGGGGCCGCGGAGACCGCGCTCACCGTTCGGCTCGCCGTTCGGTTCGCCGGTCGGAGCGGCCCGCAGTCGGGCGGCGGCAATCGAACACGGCCAGGGTCACTTCCCGGCTTGCGCGACCGTCTGGACGTGCACCCAGGGCGTGTTGTTCACCGGCTGCAGGATGTCGAAGCCCACCCGGCTGCCCACGATGTCGCGGCGGTTCAGGATCGGCACGATCGGCATCGCCTCGACCGCCAGCTGCTGTGCCTCCAGCATGGTCTGCTTCGGATCCTTCTCGGTCATCGACTTGGTGGCGAGCTCGCAGATCTTCGGGTTGCCCGACGGCATCCAACGACCCCAGACGCCGCTCTCGCAGAAGTCGACGACCAGCACGGAGGGGCCGGTGGGGGCGACGGAGCCCTGGAAGAACGCCTCGAAGGTGTTGTTGTTCAGGCGGTCGAGCGACGTGGACGACTGCAGCGGGTTCGCGGTGACCTTGATGCCGATCTGGGCGAGTTGCTGCTGCAGCAGCAGCACCGTCTGCGGCATCCCCTCACGTTCGGCGAAGGTGTCGATCGTCATCGGGAACCCATTGGGCCACTTGGTCTTCGCCAGCAATGCCTTGGCCCCCGCGATGTCCTGCGCGCCGTCCTTGGGCAGCACGGCCTGGTAGCCGGGCGCGCTGCTGGGCACCCACGCGGGGTTCACGGTGGTCGTTCCGAGGAAGGCGGTGTCGGCGATCTGCTGGCGGTTGATGGCCAGCGAGATGGCCTGGCGTACCGTCGCATCGCCCAACGGCCCACCCTTGGTGGTGTTCATGCCCATCTGGAACACGCCACCGGTCGGGTTGGCCACCACGCTGATCTTCGGGTCGCTCTTGGCCTTCGCCACAAACGTGTACGGCAGCGCCCAGGCGAAGTCCAGGTTGCCGTTCTGGAGTTGCAGGACGGCCTGGGTCGGATCGGCCACGTAGGTCACGTCGATGGCCTTGGCCATCAGCGCACCGCCGACATAGTTCGGGTTCTCCACCAGGTGCATCACCTGGTCGCCCGAGTGCCAGTCCTTGAGCATGTAGGGTCCGGCGCTCACCGGGTTGTTCCAGTAGCTCTTGTCCTCGGCCTTCGCTCCAGGATGGATCAGCAGCGAGCTCTGTCCCAGGGCGTTCTCCAGGCCGGCGTAGGGCGACTTGAGGTGCCAGACGACCGTGGAGGCGTCGGTCGCCTCCACCTTGTCCACGAACGGCGTGAACAGCGCGTCGCCGCCCGGCTTGCTGACGATGTCGTGCTGGTAGGAGGTGGCCACATCCTGTGCGGTGACCGGTGTCCCGTCCGAGTACTTCAGACCGCTCTTGAGCTTCATGGTGACCGTCTTGCCGTCCGAACTGGCGGTGGAGCTGTCCACCAGTTCCGGCTGCGCGGCGCCGCTCTTGTCCAGGCGGTACAGCTGGCCGGAGGTCAGGATGCGGATCTGGCCGAGCGGGTTCGTCGAGGGCAGGGCCGGGTCGAACGAGGTCATCGGGGTGGACAGCCACATGGTGACCTTGTCGAGCGGCTTTGCCGCGGAGCCGGAGTCGGACGAGGCTCCCTGGCCGGAGGCGCTCGACGCCGCCGATCCGGAGGCGCTGGTCCCGCTGCCGGAGCTGGATGCGGAGGCGGCGGCCGAACCCGAGGATGCCGCCGAACCCGAGGAGGCGGGCGACCCGGCGGACGCCGACGATCCTCCCGATGCGGATGACGCCGCCGAATCTGCCGAGCCGGATCCCCCGCCGGACCCCGCTGACGAGCAGGCCGCCAGCGTGGCGACGGCCACGGCGGCCACCACCCAGCGAAGAGCTGGCGTTCGTACCGATCGGAGCGGACCTCGTGCGCCATGCGGCATGACGACCTCCCATTCGTGATGATTGTTTTTCGTCAGTTGTTGACAGGTGGTGCCAGCCTCGCCGCATCCGTCGGTTTTGTCAAGTGCGAGTCGGCCACGGTTTGGCCGCGGATTTCCCATGATTCGGCGGGTAGCCCGGATGAGTCCCGCGCCGGTGGGCGGGCGGTGGTCCGCCGGCCCCGGCCGGCGGCGCCGGTCACCTAGCCGGCACTGGCTGTTGACAGTTCACCGTGCTCCCCGCGGGAGACGCCGGACGTGCCTGGCCTACCGTGGCCGCCTGCCGTACGCGCTTGCCGTGGCCGCCTGCCATGCGCGCTTGCCGTGGCCGCCTACCGTGCCCGCCCGCGGGGGGGTCGCCGGCGCCGCCGCGGCCGCTGTCTCATCCGGTCTGCGCAGGCCCGCTCGCGAGATCGTCCAGTCCGCCGATTATTTCGGCCACCAATCCGATCAGCGGCACGTCGACGCCGTGCCGGCCCGCCCGGCGGGCCACGTCACCGAAGGTTTCCGCCGCCTCGGTCGGCCGACCCGCCATGACGTCCTGCGCCATGGAGGACACGCTCCGTGCTCCATCTGCCCTGGCGCGTGCGGCACGCACGATCTCCGGACCGATGTCACCGGCGGGGGCCGACAGGTAACGACCCATCGGGAGGTCCTCGAAGTCGCGGATCGTCACGCCACACGCCCGTGCGACCCGCTGGGCCTCGGCGAGCAGGGACAGATACGCCGACACCAGCGCCGGGGTCTGGAACATCTCCGTGGTGGACACCCTGGCCAACGCGGTCACGCCGAAGATCCCGATCGCGTTGGCGCATTTCGTCCACAGCAGGCTCTCGATGTCGTCGGCCACCGCCGCCCGCAGCCCGGCGGAGGTGAACAGCCGGCAGGCGTCACGCGCGCGTTCGCCGTTCTGCCCTCCGAACTCGCCGACATAGGTGCTCCCGGCGCCGCCGATCACGATGTCGTCGCTGTCCCCCCGGCGCGCGTTGTACAAGGTGGCCGCGCCCAGCACGCGTTCCGGCCCGAACGCCTCACGGAGCAGGTCGTCCTTGAGCACGCCGTTCTGCAGGCCGGCCACCCATCCCGTGCCGGCGCGGCCCCGGAACCCGGCGATCGCATCCGCCAACTGCGGACCCTTGGTGACGAATACCAGGTTGTCGTCGTCCGGGACATCACC
>JBIQML010000009.1:0-24786 GCA_044463405.1 Nakamurella lactea
TTGGCTCCCCGATGGTCGATGCCGCAGGCGTCCGTTCTTCGAAGGCGCGTGAGACCCTGCCGGTAAGCAGCCGCCTCGTTGCTGGCACGATGCCGATGTGGCGGACACCGGATTGCAATCAGGGTGGGGCGACGCAGCCAGCCTGCTAGCTGCTGTTCGACACCACACTCAGTCAGCAAGAGCCCGCGTCGACACCGGCGACAAGTTCGCGCGGATGGACGCCGTCCTGCACGCCGGGTCGGCAGTCGAACTCATCTGCAAGCTCATCCTGCTGAAGAAGAACACCCTACTTCTGCACCAAGCGACACCGTTGGTTGTCCTTGCGTCGGTCGCGCCGCAACACCCGATCCACAGAAACCGACGATCCATCGACGCGAACGGCGCGCGAGACTTGGTTGCGACGCTCCATCCGACCCTGGTGCCGTTCAAGTCGGACGCAAAAAGGGCAAGCGACCGGCGCAACGATATCGTCCACATGGCGATTGAAGATCCCGACCCAGCCGGAACGGTTGAGGCCATGGAGAGATTCGTCGCAGCGTGCCTGCCGGTAGTGCAGGAGGACCCTGCTGATCTCTTCGGAGTCGATCGCGCCAGGCAATTGAAATCGGAAGCTGCGCAGCGCGCGAGCCAGGCCAAGGACATCGCGGACCACCTTATCCGCGAGGCTCGTGAGTTGTACACGAAATTCACCGACGGCTACAACGCCGAACAGAAGGCAGAGTTCGACCGGTTTCTGGTCGGAATCAACGGAGTTCCCCACTACGACGATGGTTGGGAGGTCGACTGTCCAGCCTGCGGATATGAGGACGCTTGGCTCGCGCAGGAGGCGGAAGTTGATCAGGACTTCGACGGAACCTTTTACAGCGGAATGCGGATTCTGGGACTCGACTGCCCCCGATGCCGGCTCTCCTTGGATGACCTGCAACTCGACGCTATCGGCTTCGACACCAACGACTATCGCGAGCCGGATAACTACTACGACCCGAGAGAAGATTGACCACTCCAAGGATCGATGCGGACGGACTTTCCACACTGTCCAGCCCTCGCTCTAAGGTTCACTTGTGACCGAACGCGACGTTGACTCCGCGCCCTGGCAAGTGACGCCCGCGCCGGCGTCGGTCACCGCCTGGAACCGGCAACGTCTTCCGTTTGCGCCGCGTGGTGAGATTGCCGACTACCGAAACGCGATCCGTCGCGATCTTCGGAGCTTGACTGGCGGGTCAGGGCGGGCGCTGACCGCCACGTACTGGTCTCCGGACGACGGCTTCGTCGATGCCGAGAATGCTGCGCTGTACAACATCGGATCCGGCGCCTACTCGCACCTCGTCGCCGGTGGCCTCTACTGTGAGCGGCGCACCTCACCGGACGACAAGCACCATCTGACCTACAGCCTCGGCCTACTGCCCGACCCACCCGGTACTCATGCCCTACTCCGAATCCGAGCCGCAGTGCCCCGCGACCTCCACCGCCCGGGTCCCTGGTGGGCAGTCTTTCGGCCCGTAGTCCTCAGCGCGCCGAGCGTCAGCCTGCTCGACGGTCCGTTCGCCCTCGACGTGACGCTGCTCGGCAACTGGACGCCAACCGGGATGGCCGGTGTGGTCAAGCCTTTGCTCGACGGCCTGGTCTCCTCGCTCCACCAGCACGACGGCGGCAACCGCGATCTACTGCTGCCACGAATCACCGAACTCGGCGAGGTGACCACAGCTTGGCTAATGCTCTGCGACTCCCGGCAGAATATTCTGGGCGGGCGCAAACTGGTGCGTCCGCACGGTAGCAGCTATGCATGGAACCCTGCCGACGAGCGCTGCCACGCCTTCCGCATCCACTCTGACCCGGCAGAGGAGCCTGGCGTGATCGCTGAACTGCGTAGCTTACCTGGCGCGGAGGATTCGTCGTGACCACGCCCCACTCGCCCGGCCCCGAAGCCCGCCTCATCCGGTACCTGCACATCATGTACGACTCCATCTCGGACGTGACGCACTACCCGCCCCCGCAGGACTTCATCGACGGTTCGCCAGGCCACCTACTCCAGCCAGCCACCAAAGCTCCAACGATCCACCTGGTCGGCGTGCTGATGGCTTACCAGCGCGTCCACTACGTAGTTCAGATGCTCCGGATGGCCTCTCGCAAACTGCAGGACGACGCCTACTCGTTCGCATCCGCCGGGTTGTGCCGGGATGCCCTAGACATCTCGCTGCGCAACGAGTGGATCTTCGCGGCCGCTTCGCCAGATGCGATGCTCGGCAGGATGGCGGCGTCGTTTATGACCGGGCAACTGACGGACTTCCACGAATCGCGCGCCCTGTTGATCAGCGAGTTCACGAAGGAGGTGGTGGCGGCCCTGCCTACAGCCCTCACGCCCTCCGCCATCGCCGCCGAACTGACGGCCGCTGGGATCGCCTACAAGGAGTCTTCCACCGGAGAGATCACACACATTCTCGGCGAGCCGACCCGCATCACCATCACGGGCCGGAGCGGCATCGCAGATCAGATCGATCAGCTCCAGGCCGACCGGTACAGGGCACTATCCAGCTTCAGCCACGGAGAGGCAGCCCAAGCCGCGTCCCGGATCTTCCTCGACCACCTCGACGAGGGGAAGGAACGCGGCAAAATCCCGACGTACCACGACATCCCGCTGCTGATCGCGATTCTGGGATCAACCGGCGACACTGCCCGGCTCCTGACGCGCGGCCTGTACTCCCACCTGGGGTGGAACCCCGGACGAGTTGATCGTGCCGCGACGGAGGTGGAGAAGGAGTGCCGGCGCCTTCTTCGACTGTTCCTGCGTGGAAAGATCACCGTCCACGGACACGCGTACGGTGCGAGTTCGACCTGACCCATTCCTGTCCGGGCACCACGATCAGTCAACCCTCCAGTGTTAAAGACGACGACGTTCGCAAGGTAGGTCTTTGGCAAGTCGCCGCACGTAGGAAGGCGGCTCTCGGGGCGTAACTGTCACGCCATGGCACCACTTCGGAGTAGAGGCCCCGGCAGTAGTTGCCGAAGGCGTGTTGCGACGAAAGGGTGACGACGATGTCTGCCTTGTTGAGCGAGCCGGTCCCGGTGCCGGTGGTGTGGGCGGACCTATCCGCCGGTGAGGCGTTCGACACCTGGACCGACCTGGGCGGGTGGGTCACCTGGCTGGTGCGCCGGTTCCGTTTGCGGCCCCGGGAGGTGCCGCCGTGCTGGTTCCGGCATGCCGCCGTGGTGGAGGAGCTGACCGCTCTGTGGGGCTCCTGGCACGTCACGTACGGTGAGGACCAGCCGGCCACGTCTGCCGAGGACTGGTTGCGCATGTTCGCCGATTCTCGGCTGCGGCTGGCCGAGTGGATGGCCCGGGCCGGCTGCACGGCCACCGAGCACCGCGATGACCCGGACGTGGCCTGGACCGATGATGACCCGGAGCTGGGCCGGCACATCGGGGCGGACTGCGCCGCGCGCACCGCGCCGCCGTTCCGGCCGTCAAGCGTTGATGGGATCGAGTTGTGACCGGCCGTCACGCGCCGAACGACAGCCCGGACGAGTCGGGTCAGGACTTGGCGGATCTGGTTCCGAACGCCCGACGCGTGCACCCGTCCGAACTGGCAGTCGGTGACGCGCCGTTCGACAACACCGGCGCAGTGCACCGCGTCACCGAGACCACCACGTTCCAGGACGGCCGGATCGTCTCCGCCCTGCAGGACAACGCGCACCGAGTGTGGTTCTGGAACGACGAGCCGATCACCGCGATCCTGCAGCGACCCGAGCGGCCGTCGCTGACCTGCTACGCCAGAGTGCTCGACGCCACGGCCGAGGACGGCTGGGCGGCCGGGGACCCGGCCGTGATCGGCACCGAGCAGGAGTCGATGACGTGGGAGCCGGACGACGGCAACCCCGTCACGTGGGCCGTGCAGGCGCTGCACGGGTGGGGCACCGGGCAGTCGTCCTCGTCACCGCCGTACGGCCAGCGCACCTGGTATTCGACGACCTGGACGGACTGGCAGCGCCTGGGCGCCACGGTCGACGTGTCCGCGCACCTGGCCGGGTTCACTCGTGCCGAGGCGCAGGAGATCGGGCGTCGTGTCACCGCCCCGCCCGCTCCTCCACGACCGGCGGCGGTGACCCGACTGGCCGACCGGTCCGCGCACCACACGCCCATGTCCACCGGCATGACGAGACACACAGCCACAGACCACGGCCTTTCCCGCTGACCGGACTGCGGCGCCGGACCGGGCTCGGTGCCGAGCGCACCCGATTACAAAATTCACCACTGACACGTGTGGAGGCCCACCATGACCGCACAACCCGAACCTGCCGTCACCGACACCGCCCCGGTGACCGTGACGGTGATACTGGATCCCCGCGTCGCCTACGCCGGGTTCGGCCCGGACGACGGCAACCTCGCGAACGCCGCCGAGAAGTTCGGCGTCACCGACGCGACGGAGGATCTGGCCGACGCCGCCGACCAGCTTGACTACGCCTACCAGCGGGTGTGGGCCGTGGCCGCCCACCATGCGGCGCCCGACGTGGTGTGCGATGCGACAGCGCCGCACCACGAGGCACGCGAGTTGAAACCGCTGGCCGCCCAAGTGGCCACGACCGGTGCGTCGAACCGGGTCGAGCCTGGGCTGCTCGACGCCGTCACCGCCGCCGTCACCGTGCAGATGGACACCAGCGACCCGCGCCGCACGCGGTGGTTCGTCAACATCAACTGGCAACCGGTCGCCTCGGCATCGGTCGAATGGACGCAGCGGACGATCGAAGACGCCGGAATCACGCAGCTCGCGGCACGGATCGCCGATGACGGCGACCTGCTGCGCGAGGTCCACGACGATGAGGTGACCTTGCGCATGTACGCGCCCACCGGGGAGTTGCCCGCGGATCGCGACGCCATCGGCTACGTGCTCACCTACCACGACTCAGTCGTGTTCGCCGGCATGGACTTTCACCCCTCCCCGCTCTACGCCGTCGACTCGGACCGCGCCGTGGAAGCGTTGGCCGGGTTCCTGGCGGTCCGCGCCGGCGATGTCGAGGACGAGTACTTCGCCGACTACACCCAGACGCAACGCGACTGAGCCGAGGGTGATGGGCCGATCCGCATGTACGAACTGATCGACGCTCTACCAGGCGACACCGAATGGTCCTTGCAGAAGGACATCCACCTCGGCGAGGGACCGGTGCGCGAGCCTGTTCGGATGTGGAGCGTCACTCCCACTGGCCGCGCGGACCTGCCCACCGCGGAGATCCTGGCCGACTGCGCGGACAACGCCGGCGCCCAATACCCCGGATACCTGTCCGCGTGGCGGGCCGACACCGACCACTACATCGACGACGATGACCTGGTTCCGCCGGTCACCGCCCATGCCTGCGAACCTCCCGCGAGCGGCCAGCAGGTCACGCTGGGCAGAATGCACGGGCAACACACCCTGGACTGGGCGATCGAGCACGTTAACCACTGGCACGTGAAGGCGACGGTTCCGTTGGCCAACGTATCGAGCGATGTGGTGTTGAACATTCCGGCGACCGGGTGCGCCACCGTCGCGCTGTGCCACGCCCACGCGATCGCGCACGACGGCGCCCGGGTGGACGCCCACCAGCGCACCCAGGTCACCGCCCTGGCCGGCTCCCACGTGACCATCCATCCAGGCGCATGCGTCGACCGGCGCCCCGGCAGCCAGACCGACATCAGCGCGGACCAGCCTGACGGACCAACGGCCGGACCCGCTCTGCGCCGGTCGCGCACCTGCCTGGAACGCTGAGCCCATATGGAACCGCCCGGTGTCGCCCGACGTTGTGCTGCCACACTGCTGCAGTCCGATGTATGTTCGACCGAACTGGTCTTGCACTGACCGCGATCGCGCTAGCTCGATAGATGATCCCGCCGTCGGCCAGTGTGAATGCGTTCGTACGTCGTGCCTGACCTCAAGATGTCCGGAGGATGTTGGTGCGTGCCTCACGTATTTTGTCCGCGTGGTTCAGGCTGCGGTACGGGCGCCCTGCGTCCGCGCGGCCGATCAGTTGCTGCTGGATCGGGTTGACCCGTCTGGTGATGGCCGCCGGGTTCAGGGCGGCGTGCTCGGCCTCGATCGTCGCGCGGGCATCGTCATCGAGAATGCCGGCATCGAGCAGCCGCTGGTAGGGGGTTCGGGGGCTGGTCGTAGACCCGCTTCTTGCGTCCCGCGCTGGTGGTCGCCCATCCGGTCGCTTTCACGCACGGCAGCAGGTGGCTCTTGCGTGCCAGCGACGAGGGAATCGCCCGGATGACCCGAGCCGCGCTGCGGCTCCGGGCCGAATCGCTGCAGGCCGGCCGTCGCCGCATCCGTCACCCGCGATCGCAGCCCGCCCCGTCACCTCGCTCGGTGTTGCCGACCCGCCGGGTTCGCCGGCGCTCCACGCGACGGCGCAGTATCGCCGCCCCGAGCACGACCAACAGCCCCACCAGCGGGCCTCGTATCCGCCGGGACGGCGCGGCAACGGTCGGCTGTGGGACGCCGACTTCAGCGGCCGCGGCGTCCAGCCCGGATTCCAAGAGGGCGGGCAGGAACGGCAGGATCGTCGTCGGGGTGACCGGTAACGACGTCACCGCTCCAACGTTCGACAACGCCGCGGACACCGCGTTAGCCACCGCCGCCCCGACGCCAATGATTCCTGCCTCGCCGACGCCCTTGGCGTTGAGCGGGTTTCCCTCCGTGCCCGGCAATTCGTAGGGGTAGACCTCGATCGCCGGCATCTCGGAGGACGTCGGCAGCAGATAGTCCATGAAGCTGGTCGTCTGTGGCTGCCCATCGTCGTTGAACTCGAGCGCAGAGAACAGCGCGCCACTCAGTCCCTGCGCTGTAGCGCCCTCGAGCTGCGATCGGACACCCTCCGGGTCGATGATGGTCCCGCAGTCAAACGCCACCGCGATGCGCTCGATCCGGATATCGGCAGTGGCCTTGTCGACCGACACCTGGGCAACGTGCGCGCCGAACCCGTAGGTCGGCGCACTCATCTTGTGGTGTCCTGCTGTCCGTAGTGGGGCCAGGTCCGCCCACGACACCGTTCTGCCTTGCGATACCGCACCATCCCGGGTGAGGACGAGACCGCTACCCGGGTGGCCCAGGGTGTCGGTCACCTTCGCCTCGATCATCGATCGGAGGGTGGTGCATCCGTCCAGCACCGCGCTTCCCACCATCATCGTCGTGCGGGACGAGAACGTGCCGCGACCTTCGGTGCTTCCGCGAGTGTCGCCGGTCAAAACTCGGATCGGCAGTTCGGTGGACCCGAGGCCCCGATGCGCGACAGCGATGATCATCGACGTCAGGTTCTGGCCTATCTCGCAGGCGTTGGTGCCGACATCCAGGTATCCGTCGGCGGATATCTCCAGCCAGACTTCCTCGGTGGGCCCCAGACCGGAATGCCCGAGGAAGCACGCGGTGCCCACACCGACCAGTTCGCCGGCGGCGCGGCGTTCCCGCACCTCGGCCTTGGCCCGCTCGATGCCGGTTCGGCGCAGCAGGCCCTGGTATATCCGGATGTAATCTCCGCTGTCGTACTTCACCGGTTCCAGATCGGGTCCCAGGCGCTGCGTGTACGGCATCTCGGCTCCGGAAATTAGGTTCTTTCGCCGGATGTCGGTCGGATCCTGCCCCAGGCGGTCGGCGATCATGTCCATCAGCCGCTCGCGGGCAAACGATGTCTCGTAGTTGGTGGGACCCCTCATCGTGCCGGTGGGAGTCTTGTTGGTGCACGCTGCGCGGCACCGCACCGACAATGCATCCCAACGGTAGGGGCCCGGCAGGTGCTCGAGCGTGCCCTCCGGTACCCGCCATCCGATCGGGTGCACGTACGCGCCCATGTCGATCCAAATGTCCGCACGCAACGCGATCAGCGTCCCGTCCCTCCGGACGGCCGCTTCGAGGCTGTGACGCTGTTCTCTGCTGTGATTGGTGCTGACGAAATGCTCGTAGCGATCCTCGATCCACTTGACGGGACGTTTGGTGACCGCGGCCGCCCACGGCACGAGGAAATCTTCGGCGTAGAACTCGCCACGCGAGCCGAACATCCCGCCCACCGCCACATGATGACAGACGACCCTGTCGGGCGAGATGCCAAAGAAGCCGGCCAACGTGGTGCACTCGAATCGCAACACCTTGGTGGGTCCCCACAGGTGCAATGTGCCGTCGTTCGACCACTCTGCGACGATCCCCCGAGTCTCCATGGGCGTGCCGCTGTCACGACCGATCCGGAAGTCGCCGCGGACGATCTCGTCCGCCGTGGCGAACGCATCCTCGACGCTGCCTTGCTGGACGATGCGGTCCGAGATGATATTGTCCGGCGTTCCGTCCCACAGCGGCTCGGAGCCCGGCTGCCACGCCACGGTCGTGGACCGCGCGCTCTCGACGTCGATTTCAACGAGTTCCGCGGCATCTTCGGCGGTATGGCGGGTATCGGCGATCACGATGGCGACCGGCTGTCCCACGTATCGCACCTTGTCCGTCGCCAGGACCGGTTCGAGGAACGGCCGATATTCCGGGTGGGCGTCCGTCCGCAAAGGGAGATGGAGTGGGCGGGGCAGATCTGCAGCGGTTAACACCGCGTGCACTCCCGGCTCACGGCGGGCCTGTTGGACATCGACGCTGCGGATCGTGCCGTGCGCTACCGAACTCCGGACGACCGTGAGGGCCAGTTGGTTCGGCCGATCGACGTCACCGACGAATCGTGCCCTGCCCAGTATCAGGTCGGCATGTTCCGGCCGAGACCAAGGTGAATCCTTCATCGTCATTCCGTTCGTCGTTCCTCGCCGATCGCCTGTATCCGGCTCAATCGGACGACGCGCAGCGTCTGACGGCCCGTCGCATGCCCGCGTACGAGGTACATCGGCACAGGTTCGATGACAGGGCGTCATCGATCATCTCGTCGGTGGGGTTCGGGGTGCTGCGCAGCAGTGCTGTCGCGACCATCAGGAACCCCGGGGTGCAGAACCCGCACTGCAAGGCGGCCTCCTGCGAGAATGCGTGCTGCAGTGCGGTGGGCTGCTCCGCTGTACCCAGTCCTTCAACGGTCTGGATCGAGTGACCCTCTGCCTGAACCGCCAGCACCAGGCAGGCTCGCACCGGCTCGTCGTCCAGCAGAACGGTGCAGGCGCCGCACACTCCGTGCTCGCATCCCATGTGGGTGCCGGTGAATCCGGCCTCGCGCAGGTAATCCAGCAGCGAGAGCCGGGGGCTTGTCGGCACGTCCAGATCTTCGCCGTTGACGCGGATCTTCCCGTCGTCCCGTTCCACGCTCGTTGTCATGTCCACTCACCGGCCCTTGTAGGCGGATCCCTTCGCGCAGGCAGATGTCAGGGCTCGTTCCACCAGGACGCCGACGAGGCGGGTGCGCAACTCCGATGACGCGTGCGCGTCGGAACTCGGCGAAACGGCCGACATCGCGCGGGCCGCCGCCGCGCGACTGGCTGAACCGATCCGATCGTCGACGGTGGCTCCGATCAGTACCTGCTCCGCCTCCGGCACGCGCACGACGGTGTTGGCAACTCCGGCCAGGCCGATGGAGGCCTGGTGCACGACATTGTCGCGGACGTCCAGGGCGACGGCCGCGGCCACCGTGGCGAAGTCCCCGCTCCGCCGTGCCACCTCGTCGAGGGTGGCGTACCTGCTGGGGCGAGGTATGTCTACCTCCACGATGAGTTCGTTCGGTTCCAGGACGGTTTCGAAAGGGCCGACGAAGAGTTGACGGGCGGGGATGCGGCGTGTTCCCGCCACCGAGGTGGCCACGACTTCGGCGTCCAAAACCACCGAGAGCAGGCACCATTCAGCCGCGGCATCGGCGTGTGCCATGCTGCCGCCGAGGGTGCCGCGGGTTCGGATGGGCCAGTGCCCGATGAGCGACGCCGCCTTGTCGAGCACGTCATACCCGCGCTCCCGTCGAGCAGCGCTTTGTAGCTGGTGGTGGGTGACTCTTCCGCCGACCGTCAGGCGATCACTGCTTGGGGTGATGTCGGCGAGCCCCGGTACGCGGCCGATATCGATGAGCGCTGCCGGCCGTGCCAGCCGGAAGTTCATCATCGGAATGAGGCTCTGGCCGCCGGCGAGGATCTTCGCATCGTCACCCATCTCCGCCAGGATCTGCAGCGCTTCCTGCAGGCTCGTGGGACGGATGTACTCGAAAAGTGCCGGCTTCATCGCGCGTCGAACTCCGCGGACGAGGCGTGCGGCACGGATCGCCCGGATACTGGGCTCAGCGTCTGATTCGTCACCTCGTCACCAGCCTCGCGCCCAGGGTGATCAGCGGCAGATCGAGGTCGGGCCTTGTGGTCGGACTCCGCCCCCGCGAACCGGTTGTGGCACCGAGCGGCGCGGCGACCAGGTCCGGGCGTCCGCACCGCCAAGGGCAGGGGTGCCGTCATCTGACATCGTGGGTGGGGTCGACGTGAACATCGATGAGCAGCGGCTCACCGGTTCGCACATCACGATCGTCGAATGCCTCCAAGTCCGCCAAGCATTCTATCCTGCGAGTGGCGACCCCCATGCTGCCGGCGACGGCCCCGAGGCTGGGCCATCGGCTCAGCGAGAACTCCGGGCTGAAGCCCCGATCGTTCAGCTTCCGCCACTCCATCCCGTACGCGTTGTCGTTGACGACGATGACCACGAGGGGCAGTCGTTCGCGCTGTGCCACGTGCAACGCCTGGATGTCCATCATGAATCCGCCGTCGCCCACCACGGCGACCGTCGTCCGGTCCGGGCGGGCAACCGCCACGCCGGCGGCCGTCGACAGGCCGAGCCCTATCGAGGCGAAGTGCGCGGTGTGCATGAAATCCAGCGGGTTGCGCACGTGGAGCGCTCGCCACGCCACCGTCATGAATCGCCCGACGTCGGTGACCAGTGCGCGTTCGGCAGGAAGGAGTTGATCGAGTTTCAACAACGCCGTACGGACGTCCACCGTGACATCGGTGCTTCGGTCCCTGTACGGGCCGAACGCGCCCGTCTCGTCCGCCTCGCTGGCCACGCCGGTCCAGGCTGCGGCCCCGCTGTTCCCAGTGGCATCGGACTTCAACTCGGCCAGGCGGGCCGTCATCGCCTCGGCCGTGATACGGGCGTCACCGACCACTCCCATCTCGATCGGTGCGCCGGTTCCGATCTGCAGCGGATCGATGTCGATCTGCACAATCCGTTGCTTCGGACCGAGCAGGTGCCCGTTGTCGGCCGTGTACTTGTTCAGACTCGCTCCGAACGCCAACACGCAATCGGACTGCGCGAACGCCTCGGTTGCCTTGGCAGAGGCCAGGGTGCCGCATATCCCGAGATTCCGGGCGTGCGACGCGAATAGGTCCTTGGCCTGTAAAGTGGTGCCCACCGGTGCACCCAGGCAGGTGGCAAGCGCGGCGAGTGCTGCACCGGCATCCGCGTGCACAGCGCCCAAGCCGGCCAGGATAACCGGCCGACGGGCGGATGCCACCAGCCCGAGCGCCTCGTCCACTGCATCCGGATCCGGCCGGCACAGTGGCGCACGCAGCGGGCCCGCTGACGGCAGCAGGTCCCCGTTGGCATCGGTCTCCCGCTCCAGGAATTCGTAGGGGGCATCTAGAACGCACGGTGCCTGACCGTTCGTGACGTACCGCACCGCCCGGTCGACATCGGCCCACGCGGTGGACGGATCTGCGATGCGCAGATAGCGCACCCCGGCCGCGTTGCACACCGCGCGCATGTCCAGTTCCTGCAGGTGGCCGGGGATACCGGAGGTGTCTCCGGTGATGAGCAGGACCTTCCGACGACCGCGTGTGGCTTCTGTCAACGCCGTCAGCGAGTTCGTCAACGCCGGGCCATGGGTCACCGAGCACACGCCGACCTGCCCCGTGGCGTGGGCATAGCCGGCAGCCATCGAGACCGCGGATCCCTCGAAGGCGGACGGCACGAACCGCCCGCCATGGTCCCGCGCAAAGTCGGTGATGTATAGCATGTTCGCATCGCCGATGAGCCCGAAGACGCACCGAACGCCGTGATGCGCGAGCGTTTCGGCGATGATCGTATGAACGGTGCTTCTCATTGACCTCCCGTCCACTGGCGCGCCCGGGAGCGGCGTGTTCGGTCACCGCAGGTATCGATCGGTCGGATGCGGCGTGTGCCCATCACGAACTCGCCTGCCAAAAGTTGACGACGTGGTCGATGAGCCCGACGATCCACACCAGGATGATCGAGATCACAATGAGAATCACCGCGAGCGCCCAGATCGACTCGATGGCGAAGGTCTGAGTGAAGCGCGTCAGGTAGGTGCCCACGCCGATGACCGCTAGGAAGAGCTCACCGGCAAGCATGCCCTTCATCGCCCGCGCGATCCCCAGGTGCAGTCCCGCGAATATTTGCGGCAATGCGGCAGGGATGGTGAAGAAGAACGCGATCCTCCACCCTCTGGCACCGAATGCCTTGCCAACGTCGTAATAGATCTCAGGAACGTCCAGCACGGCGGATCGGGTGGTAATGGTGATCATCGGGTAACAGAAGATGAAGATCAGTGCCATGAGGGCACCCAGCCCGAGACCAAACACGATCAGGAACACGGGCGCAAGCAGGATCGTCGGAATCAACAGAAGCATGTTGACGTAAGGGTCCAGAGCGCTGTTCACCACGGCGGAACGCGCCATGTATACGCCGGAAACGATCCCACAGACACATGACACTGCGAACCCGACCAGCGCATACACCACGCTGATCCACAACGCGTCACGGAACCCGCCGACGCCCAGCAGCCGGAATGCTTCCTCCGCGACCGCGTACGGCCTCGGCATCCATTCGATGTCCAGGATGCGAGCGACTATCTCCCAGACGATCACGATGAACGCCAGCGCTCCGATGGCGGGCGCGATGATCGACCCCACATAGCCGAGGGCCGATCGGGACGCGGCACTCCACTTGTTGGATCGGCTTACCGCATGAACCGTGTCCAACATTAGTGCGCCCACTCCTGGATGCGGTTCCAGATATGGTTGCGTGCCTCGATGAACTCCAACGAATCGGAGTGCGCCACGGTTCGCGGCCTGGAGATCGCTACGTCCACGATCTCGCTGATCTCGCCAGGCGACGGAGACATGATGATCACCCTGTCGCCTAGAAGCACCGCCTCGTCTACGTTGTGCGTGATGAAGACGGCAGATCGCGTGGCCGATTCGTCTCGCCAGATGTTCAACAGCTCTTCATGCAGCAGCCGTCGAGTGATCGCATCGAGGCTGGCGAACGGCTCGTCCATCAGCAGGATGGGCGCATCGAGCACCAGTGCACGCGCCAAGGCCGCCCGTTGCTGCATCCCACCGGACAGCTGGCTCGGAAGGTGCGACGCATACTCGAGTAGGCCCACTGTATCGAGCCACTTCTGCGCGCGTCGCAGGCGTTCCTGCCGCTTCACACCGCGGAATCGAAGCCCGATCGCGACATTGTCGATGGTCGATGCCCAGGGCAGCAGCGCGGGCCGCTGGAAGACCACACTTCGGCCGATCGTCGGGCCGGAGACCGGCTCCCCATCAATCAGGACGCTGCCGTTGTCGGCCGTCAGCAGGCCAGCCATGATCCTCAACAGCGTGGTCTTGCCACATCCGCTCGGTCCCACGATGCTGACGAACTCGGAGGGTGCGATCGAAACGGATACATCGCGCAGCGCCAGGTTTCGCGGCCCTCTGCCGCGGCCGGACCCGGAAAAACTCTTCGACACTCCGACGACTTCCAGTCGTCCGCACGTCGCCTGCTCGGTGGTCGGTCGCATGTCTATGCGCTCCTCATCGGCGTCAAGTGGGCTCTGGTCAGAGTGGCGATGCGTTCGCATGGCGCTATGCCCTGATCCTTCGTTCCAGCATGCTCAACACACCGATGAGCACGAATACCTCGGCTATCACCAAGAGTACATATCCGAATAGCTCTGCGATCATAAATTGCGACTCATAGAACAGCACCACACGGCCAACGCCAAGGGCGATGAGCGTCAGTTCGACCAGAATCATTCCTGTCAGGGCATGAGCTAGACCCAGCCGGAGACCCGTTACGATGGACCGCAGCGCCCCGGGGACCAGGATGGATGTCCACTTCTGCCGTTCCGTCGCGCACAGGGAATCGGCCAGTTCCAGCAACTCGCGTGGAATGGCGTGAATTCCCGCTCGGATGGGGACCACGATGTAGGGCACCGCAAAGACCACGATCACCGCGATCTGCGCCTGCCGGCTCAGGCCGAACGCGATCAGGATGATGGGCATCACCACGACCATCGGGACGATCATTCCGAGATCGACGAACGGTCCCAGCAGGCGCTCGGCCCAGCGTGAGCGACCGGAAAGCACGCCGAGGGGAACGCCGACCACGACGCTAACGGCGAAGCCGATGGCGAGCGAGAGGTTGCTTTCCGCCAGTCCTGCCCATGCCGATCCCGAGGTAAGAACGCGCCAGAAGCCCACCACGACATCTGGCGGCGTCGGTGTCAGGCCGCCCGCCACCAGCGTGTACACCCACCACGCGATGATGATCGCCACCAAGATGACCAAGGGCGGCAGAACGCGCAAGACCTTGCGCGTTCTGCCCTTGCCCGAGTTGGTGTCCTCACGGCTCGCGGTGACGCCTGACGGGCCGGTTGCCACCTCGCTAGTTGCTTGGCCGGTCGATCTGGTCAATGGTGTGGCTCACTTCCCTGACGTCGCGCGTGCCTTGATGCCAGTTCTTGGCGGCATTCGCCTGTCAGTGTCCGCTCGTCACGACTCCGAACGGGAACGGTGCGTCCAGGCGATTGGCCCCAAATCCTACTTGTTCGCCGACCCGATCTTCTCGATCGCTGGCTTGAGGATATCGTTGGTGACCAGCGCGGACGGGTCGCCGTGGAGCCCGAACAGTTCGAATGTCTTCTGCATGCCGGAGCCCAGCGGATAACCGCCGTCGGGGAGCCACAGCTTGCCGTCGAGGTAAGCGCGGGACTGCTCGGGATCCGCGTCAGGCAGGAACTTCTTCAGCGCGGCATCGAACGCATCCGGGTCGTTGTACAGGCTACGCACCGCGGTCAACTGCGCCTCCACATAAGTCTGGAGCAGCTCGGGGTGAGCCTTAACGGTCGCCATGTTCGAGAATGCGTACGCGCCACCGACCTTGGGGAATTCCGCTCCGAGATTGACGGTCGTGAACTTGTCCGGGTGCTCCGCCTCGACGTGCTTCATGTCCAGCAGGCTCAAGGTGGTGGCGACGATGTTGCCGCCGACCAGCGCCTGCGCCCGAAGCGACGAGTCGGGCGTGATGATGTAGTTGGGCTTGACGTCGGGGCAGTGCTTGGCGAAGTACGCCTTCATCAGGCTCGTCCAGCCGCCGCTCATGTCGAACACGCCCACTGGTTTGCCGTTGAGCTTGTTGCAGTCCTCGTAGCCCTTCGCGACGGTCCACACCACCTGGTTGTTGTTCAGGCCGGCAATCGCGACGACGTCTGCTCCGCGTGCGGAGGCCGGTGCGGTGTCGCCGGCATTGTCCTCGGTGAGTTGGACCTTGTTCACGGCGAGGGCCTGCACGACCTGGGCTGCGCCGTTGAGTTGCTTGATATCGATGTTGTAGCCGTCATGCTTCATCGAGTCCAGCGCCATCAACATCGGTAGGTAGCCGACGTCGGGGCTGGAGTTCCAGGCGACGGTAAACGGCACCTTCTTGGCGTCCTCGTTCTGGCCATCGGAACTGGGTGCACTGGCCGGCTCGGAGGGCTGTTCGGTTCCGCTCGAGCCATCCGCGGAACCGGACGGGGATGAGGCTGCCGGGGAACCATCGGCCTCGGAACCGGCGCTGCTGGACGGCGTGCTCGAGCAGGCGGCCACGGCTACAGCGGCCAACAGCGCGGTCGCCAGCAGGCCGGTGTTTCGAACCCTGGACCGGACCCAACGGGAGGCGCTGGCCGGCCTTGCGACAGGTTCCCCGACTTCGGTGTGCTTCATTCCAGGCCTCTTTCAGTCTTGGGAGGCTCGAGCCTTCCTGGTTGGCGCGGCAAGGTCCCCGACGATGTGGCGGCTTTCATCTGCTCTGATGTTCCTCCGTGCTGGTCGGGCACCTGTGGGGCCCGTTTCCTTGTCGACAGGAACTGGTCTGACATATGATAGGGTCATGTCTGGCAAGGATGACTGGAAGTGGTCGCTATGTCAAGCATGAATCCCCTGGATTGACGTCGATCTCGTTGACGATTCGTGGCGGCGCGCAGCGCGTTCGGAGGGTGGCGGGGCGCACCCGGTAGAGGAGGCACAATGCCATTCGTTCAAATCCATATGTGGCAAGGCCGCTCGGTCGAACAAAAGCGCGCGCTGATCAGGGCCGTCACCGACGCCATGGTGCAATGCGCTGGCGCCAACCCCGACGGCGTCCACGTGGCCATCTCGGACTACCCGTTGGAGAACTGGGGCAGGGCCGGTGTGCTCGGCGTGGACAGGACCGACCGATGAGCATGGGGTCATCACGAGTCCACGGGCTGCACCACCTGCTGCTGCAGTGCTCGGATCTCGGCGCCTCCGAGCACTTCTACCTCGATCTCCTCGGGTTCGCTGTCCGCAAGCGCGAGCAGTTCCGCGACGGGCGCCCCTTCGTCTCCACGCAGCAGGGGCTCGGCCTGGTCGGCGCACAGGAGTCCGCGTCGCCGAACCGGGGCGTGCTCGAGCACTTCTGCTTCGCCGCGCACGACGTCGATGGCATTGCCGTCAGGGTGTCGGAGGCCGGCTTTCGGATCGTCCGCGGGCCAGGCCCAGGACCCTACGGTCACACCGTCTATGTGGCAGATCCGGACGGTAACGAAGTCGAACTGTTCGAACAGCAATAGCCGTCGACCACGCGGCCTCGTGAGGATGGAATGGCACAACAATGAAGATCGTCGACATCCGGGTCTATCTCGTGGCGTTGCCGCCGCGACGGGACCACAACTGGGCTTCGAAGATGACCACGCCGATCGGGCATCACGCGATCGTCGAGCTTGTCACCGACGACGGCATCTCCGGATGGGGCGAAGCACCGGCCGGAGCGACCTGGGGAGGGTCGCACGGCAAGTACTTCGGCGAGTCCCCCGGGACCGTCCGCGTGGTGATCTCCGATCATCTACGAGCCGCCATCATCGGAGAAGATCCGACACAGATCTCGTGCATCCATGCGAAGATGGACAAAGTCGTCAAGGGCCATCCGTATGCCAAGGCGGCCATCGACATCGCCTGTTATGACCTGGCCGGCAAGGCGCTCGGTGTTCCCGTATCCACCCTGCTTGGCGGCGCGCACCGCGACTCTATCGAGGTCGCCCACTCCCTTGGCATCATGGATCTGGACTCCTGCTACGCCGAAGCGGAGCAGGCCGTGGCCGAGGGTGCTACGACGATCAAGTGCAAGACCGGCTTGGACCCTCAGCGCGACGTGACACTCGTTCGGGAACTCCGTCGCAGGCTCGGGTCAGGCATCAAGATCCGCGTCGACGGTAACGAGGGCTATGCCTCGGTCTCCGAAGCGGTAGCGGTGACGCGCCAACAAGAGGAGTACGAGCTCCTGCTGTGCGAGGAGCCGGTGGTCGGCGCCCTGGGCCTGAGTCGGGTGGCCGAACGCATCAACGCGCCTGTGATGGCCGATGAATCCGCGTGGAACGTCCACGACGTCCTGGAACTGGACCGACTCAACGCTGCGGAATGCATCTCGCTGTACGTCACCAAGCCGGGTGGGCTGTATCCGGCGAAACAGGTCGGCGACATCCTGGAACAACTGGGCATGTACAACGACATCGGCGGGTCCATCGAGACCGGCATCGGGAACGCGGCGAACCTGCACCTGGGCAGCGCGGTGCGGACGGCGACGCTGCCCAGCGTGTGCCCGGTCTCCCAGCCGGAAGGCTCCGCCGGACCAAAGGTCGCCGGGGTGTACTACCTGGACGACCTCATCACCGAACCCTTCCGTTTCGATGGCGGGCGGGTCTACACACCGACCGGACCGGGGTTGGGCATCACAGTCGATCGATCGAAGATCGAACAATACGCATTATGACGATTGCGGTTCTAGGCGCGGGCACCGGTGGGCTGGCAGCCACGGTGGAATTGACGCATTCCCAGCACGCGGTACGACTGTGGAATCGCACCCCGGCTCGGCTCGAACCGCATCGACCCGGCGGGGTCCGCTACACCGGGATCTGGGGCGACGGTACGGCTCAGCCGGCCGTCGTGACATCTGATCTCGCGGAAGCCATCGACGGTGTCGACGCCGTCGTGGTATGCCTGCCGTCCACGGCTCATCCGACGCTGTTTACCGAACTGGCACGGTTGAGTCGCCCGGCGCCGATCGTGTTGTGCCCCGGCCATACCGGGGGGGCACTGCACCTCCGACAGGTGTTCGGACAGGCGGGTTCACACCTGCCTCCGGTCGCGGAGTTCTCCACGCTGCCCTACATCGGACGGGTGCACGACGGCGTGGTGCACGTCGCCGGACGGGCGAAGCAGATCGCCGTCGGACCGCTGCCCGGCGGCAAAGCAGCGTTGACCTGGGCGGAGCAACTCTTTCCGGGCGCCGTGCCAGTGGCAGATGTTCTCGCCTCCAGCCTGTCCAACGTCAACCTCGTGCTGCATCCCCCGGGCGCGGTCCTGGGTGCATCGTGGGTCGAAGCGACCGGCGGTGACTTCACCTTCTACGTCCAGGGAATGACACCGGGCGTTGGCCGCATCGTCAGCAAGCTGGATGCCGAGCGGCTGGCCGTGGCAAACGCACTGGGTCACCAGCTTCCAACCCTCGTGGAGGAGATGAGCGCACTGGGATCCGTGGATCGCGAGGCCGCGCGGCAACAGGACGTGGTCGGCGCCATCCGCGGCGGCGTGGCCAACAGGACGATCCGCGCGCCCGATACCTTCCAGCACCGGTACTACCAGGAAGACTTCGCGTTCGGTCTGATGCCGTTCACCGCCATGGCCCGTGTCGCAGGGATAGCCACACCGGTCGCCGATGCGCTCCTGCTCATCGGGGACGCCGCTGTCGGCGAAGGCTTCGCCGATCGCGGACTGGGTGCGCAGGCCCTGGGTATCGCGGGCATGTCGAAGGCCGAGTTGATTCATTCCGTCCGGGCCCGGGTCGATCGCGTCGACCCGGATTCGGCCTAGTACGCCGAGAAGGGATGGCATATGAGGCTCAAGGGTCGCAGTATCGCGGTTGTCGGCGGTGACGCACGAGAGCAGGAGATAGCGCGTCTCGCCGCCACGACCGGCGCCGCCGTCCGAGCGTACGGATTCCCCTGGCCCGACGAAGGGATCGAGGGCGTCACGGCTTGCGACTCCGCCGAGATAGCAATGCACGGCGCGGACTACGCGTTGTTTCCCATACCGGGTCAGGCCGCGGACGGAAGCCTCTTCGCTCCTCATGCGCCGGCACCCATCGTCCCCGACGCCGATCTGCTTGGCCACCTGAAACCCGGTGCCGCCATCATTCTCGGCTGGCCAGACCAGAAACTCGCGGCAGTGGCATCCGAACTCGAGATCGCACTCTGCGAATACGAACACGACGTCGAGCTCATGCTGTTGCGAGGGCCGGCCATCGTCGAAGGCGCCCTGGAGTTGGCGATCCGGCACACCGATGTCACGATTCACAACAGTGCGGTGCTCGTAGTGGGCCACGGCAACATCGGTCGGCTGCTCGCACGGACCCTGGTGTTGCTAGGCGCGAGGGTGCACCTCGCGGCCCGCAATCCGATTCAACGGGCCGATGCCCTCACAGCCGGGTGCATACCCCACGGCCTCGAGGAGATCCAAAACGTCATGCCCGAAGTCTCGATGGCCTTCTCCACCGTGCCCGCCACCGTGTTGGACGCCGATGCCTTGTCCCTGTTGCCACCCAAGTCTCTGGTCATGGATCTGTCAGCGCCTCCAGGTGGCGTGGACCTACCGGCGGCGGCACGCCTGGGACACCGCGCGATCTGGGCGCGCGGTCTCGGGCAGCGCGCGCCGATCACGGTCGGAGCGAGCCAGTGGGGCGGCATCCTGCGTCGCATCGAAGAGTTGGAGCGAAGTGGGGTGCCACAGACGGTCGACAATTCACCAACATCGGCCCAGCCATCCTGAATATGCCGCCAATTTCAGATACCAGCCCCAGCATCGAACAAGAATCGCCGGAAGCGTCGACTGACCTGATAGCATACCTGCCACCTTCGAGAACATCGAACCTGAATCGAGTCTCATGAGCAGCTATGGGCCCGCCAAGCCATTCCTAGCCATCTCGCGATCTAGCCCCACGCAACAGGTGCAGTCGCAGCTGTTCGCGGCGATCGCGAATGGCGAATATCCACCCGGTGCTTTACTTCCGTCCGAGCGCGTGCTCTGCGAGATGTTCCAGATCAGCCGGGTGAGCATCCGTGAGGCGCTTGCGGGCCTGGCGGCCACAGGCGTGGTTGAAATCCAACAGGGTAAGGGTGCATTCGTCCGACCGAGCGTGGCGGACGAATATGCGGGTCCGTTCGGCCTGTACATCGAGCGGCATCGGGACGAGCTCGCCGACCTGCTGCAGATTCGAGGTGCGCTGGACGGGCTCGCTGCGAGCCGCGCAGCGGATGATCCTTCCAAGCAGGTACGCGACCAGATCTCGAAGGCGTGCCAAGCGTTTGCCCATGCTGTGGACGGCAAGGAATCTCCCCAGCAATTGACCCAACTTGATGTCGAGTTCCACGAGGCGATTGCCGCCTGCAGCGGAAGCCGGTTGCTCAGCGACCTACTCCACGAACTGAACTCTCTTCTGGTTGAGTCGCGTCACATCCTGTTCGCCAGGCCGGATCAGCCGTCGCGTTCGATGAAGGACCACCAAGGTATCCTGGATGCCATTCTTGCACGCGATGCATCTACGGCCCAGCATCGTGCCACCGCACATGTGGACAAGATGTGGACCTGGGTTCGGGACTTCCGCAGCCGCAGAACGTTCGACTGATCCGCACCGAATTCGTTACCTTACATCTGGTTTCGAAACGTTATCGCCGTTCGCTTCGGTGTCCCGTAATGCAGTTCTCGCATCGCAGCGCGCGAACGCCACACCCTGCAGGGCTTCGTCATCAACCGCGGATGCGGAACATGCAGTCGGT
This sequence comes from Nakamurella lactea, assembly GCA_044463405.1. Lineage (GTDB taxonomy): Bacteria > Actinomycetota > Actinomycetes > Mycobacteriales > Nakamurellaceae > Nakamurella > Nakamurella lactea_B. The sequence goes on from JBIQML010000009.1 coordinate 21,025, forward strand.
CTCCGTGACATCCGATAGCAGTCGCGCGCCGGATGCATCCACTGCGATCATGTCCTTGATCTGCATGCCGAAACCATGACCGCTGCGGTAGACCAGCGGCTCCACTCCGAGCACCATGCCCTCCTGGACGATCGAGTCGGAATGCGGCCCAAAGTACGGCGCCTCGTGCAGGTTGACCCCGATGGAGTGAGCAACAAAGGAAATGGCGGGCATCTTGAGCGCATTGAATGTCTCGCGGTATATCTCGTAGATGCGGCGCGTGGACGCGCCCGGCTTGATGGCCTCTCGCACCGCATGTTTGCACTCGACCAGGTTCTGGTAGATCCGTTCGGAATGAGGCGGCGGGTCGCCGACGACAGCTGTTCGACAGACCCCGGCGTGGTAGCCGTCGATCACGGAGAAGATCTCTACTCGGCACACGTCGCCCGGCTGAAGGATCCGGTCGGTGGGTCCGACGTTCGGAAGTTGGCTCCGCTCGCCGGTCGCGACGATCATCAGTTTGAACTGCTGGGCGCCCTGCTCGTAGACGCCGCGAGTCAATGCGCTCGCCAGGTCCATCTCCGAATCGCCGGCCCGGACGGATTCGAGCGAGGTGCGGATCGCGGTGTCGGAGATGCGCGCCAGCCGGGTCAGCAATTCCAGCTCGCTCGGTGTCTTGATCTGGCGCGAGGCTGCCAGAAGTGCGTCGATACCGACGAACTCGACAGCGGGCAGGTGGTCCTTCAGGCTCGCGAAGTCGCCCGCCGGAAGGTAGCCCAGCTCCATTCCTACCCGCGATCGTTCCAGACCCCAGTCGCGAAGAAGGTCCGCCAGGACCGCCATCGGCTGGTCGATGAACTCCCGCCAGATGCGTATGTCGTCATCCGGCGCGGAACGGCGGACGGTTGTCTCCTCCATGTCGACACACACCACACCGACCCGCCCGTCGGCACCAATGAGGGTCATCGCGTGCCGCCATCGCATCAGCGGCTGCGACGGAATGACGAAACCGGCCGTGTACGCGATGGCCTCGGGCGAGACGCACACCATAACGTCGAGGTGCTCGTCTGCCATCGCCGCGCGCAGTCGTGCCACTACATCGTCTCGCATAGGTCCTCCTGGTATTACAACTGATGTCATACTAGTCTGAGGCGAGGCGACACCGGAAGGGCTTTCCGGACCAGAGGTGACCATCTGCGTCGGCCACTCGAGACAGCGAGGTGACGGACCATGAGCACCCTCATCGAACATCTGGACTTTGTGATCACCGCGGACCCCACGGATACCGTGTTACGCGATGCGGCGATCTTCATCGACGGCTCCGTTGTCGCCGATGTCGGCACGACGGCCGATGTGCGCGGACGGTTGGGCGGCGATCCGGACCGCACCATCGACGGGCGGGGGCGCGGTGCCACTCCCGGTTTTGTCGACGCTCACGTGCATCTGTCGGAGTCATTGAGTCGAGCCGTGTTCCCGGATGTGCTTGCCACGCGGGCGTGGGTCTTCCACTGGGCGAAGCCGTTCTACGCGCACGTGAGCGAGGCGGACGAGAGCGTCAGTGTCCTGCTCGGCGCAGCGGAGATGCTCCGGAGCGGAACGACCTGCTTTCTGGACATGGGTGCGCAAAACGATGCCGGGCTCACCGCCCGTGCCGTCGACCACATCGGCATTCGGGGCATCGTGGCGCGGCACGCCGCCGATGTGCGGCCCGCCGAGCCGCCACCGGGCTGGTCCGACGAGATGATGGATCACCACTTTTTCCCGAACCATCAGCAGGCCCTGCAGGCGCTGGAGGAGAGCGTTCGACGTTGGAACGGCTACGCGGATGGGCGGGTGCGATGCTGGGTCAACATCGAGGGCAAAGAACCCTGCAGCATCGAGTTGCACGTCGGTGCCCGGGATCTCGCTGCGCGCTTGGGCGTCGGCACGACCTATCACATTGCATCCAGCATCGAGGAGTCCCGGGTCAGTGCGCAGAAGTACGGCGTCTGGCCGGTGACTCGCATCAACGATCACGGCGGCCTTGGGTCGAATCTGGTGCTGGCACATGCAGTCGCGCTAACCGACGACGAGGTCGGCCTGCTGGCAACGCACGAGACGAAAGTGGCATTCTGTCCGTCGACATCACTCAAATTGGCCAAGGGCGCCACCGACATCGGGCGCTACCCGGAAATGATCGACCGAGGCGTCACCGTCGGTATCGGGACGGATGGCGTGTCAGCTTCGGGAAACCTGAACCTGCACCGCCAGATCCACCTGGTGGCTGGCCTCTTCAAGGATTCGCGACGCGACGCGACCCTGGTGGGCGCGGCCAAGGCAATTCGGATGGCGACCATCGAAGGCGCCCGGGCGCTGGGGTGGGACGACCAGATCGGCTCGCTGGAGCCGGGAAAGCAGGCGGATTTGGTGTTGTTCGATCTCGATCACCACGAGTGGACGCCCTACGCCGACCCGACGCAGGCGCTGGTCTGGTCGGCGAGCCCGGCCAGCATCGCCGAAACCTGGGTCGCCGGCATCCCTGTTTTCGCCGACGGCGCCATCCAGACCATCGACGAGCCGGGTCTTCGCGTCGAAGCACGCGAACGTGCCGCGTCGATTGTCCGTCGCGCGGGCCTGGGTGACGGCGTTCCGGTCACGACCACGCTGTACGACTAACCGACTATGGCCGGGATGGCGGAATCTGTCAACCTGTTTGAGGCACCGTCGTTCGGGTTTTAGTGAGTGTCCTCCTTGGTGTCGTCGGGCTTGTTGATCCAGGCGGTGCCGGGCAGTTTCGGCGGCTCGGGTGGTTTGCGGACGAACCGTTCGGGGTGCTGCTGGTAGGCGGTGTCCAGGACTCCGGCTCGCTTGTCACGGACCGCGGCGGCGGTGCCGTAGTGCACGTCTGCTGGGGTGTGCAGGCCCAGGCCGCTATGGCGGTGCTCGTCGTTGTACCAGCCGAAGAAGGTCTGGCAGTGCCGCCGGGCGGCCTCGATGGTGTCGAACCGCTGGGGGAAGTCGGGCCGGTACTTGAGCGTCTTGAACTGCGATTCGCTGTAGGGGTTGTCGTTGGACACGTGCGGTCTGGAGTGCGACTGGGTGACGCCCAGGTCGGCCAGCAGGAACGCGACCGGCTTGGAGGTCATCGACGAACCCCGGTCCGCATGCAGCGTCAACCGGTCTTGCTCGATGCCCTGCTTGGCGCAGGACTGACGGATCAGCACCTTGGCCAGTTCCGCGGACTCGCGGTGCGCGACCATCCCACCGACCACGTACCGGGAGTAGATGTCCAAGATCACATACAGGTAGTAGTAGGTCCACTTGGCCGGGCCGCGGAGCTTCGTGATATCCCAGGACCAAACCCGATTCTGTTCTGTGGCAACGAGTTCCGGCTTCACCGTGGCCGGGTGCGTGGCCTGCCGCCGCCGCTCGCCGCTTTCTCCGGCGGCGCGTAGCAGCCGGTAGAACGTGGAGATCGACCCGAGGTAGCGGCCCTCGTCCAACAGGGTCGCCCACACCTCGGCCGGGGATGCGTTCACGAACCGGTCGCTGTGCAACTCGGCCAGGATCGCCTGCTGCTCCGCGGCCGTCAGGGCCCGCGGCTGACGCCGCCGGGCGTGCGGCACCGGCTCCCGGCCGGCCGGTGCCGCACTGGCGCGGTGACGGCGGTAGTAGCCGGCCTGCGCAGCTCCCACCGCGGCGCACGCGGCGCGCACCCCCACGGTCGGAGCCAACTCGGTAACGGCCTGGCGGCGATCCGCACGTCCCGCTTGTCGCGTTGCTTGCGGCCCCGCGGCGCGGTCA
>JBIQML010000010.1:0-24291 GCA_044463405.1 Nakamurella lactea
GCTCGTCCAGCCAGAGCTGGTGCGGATCCAATCCGGCTGCCCTGGCGCGGGCATCGGCGCGGTCGAGCTCTTCCAGCCGCCGGGCCATGGCCCGCACCTGCCGACGCTGCGCGCGGGTCAGTCGCTTGTCCGTGCCGGCCACACATCTCTCCGCATCATGGCGCGGCTGCCACAGCCGCGGGGGATCACGTTCCTACGCCGAGCCTGGTCTCAGCACCCCGTGACCACCGATGATAACGACGGCCGACCGTCAACGACCCGCACCGGCGGATCCGGCTGGATGCTCGTCACCGCTGGGCGTCCTCGAGCCGACATGCCGGTCTTGTCCCGATCCCGCGCGCCTTCCAGCGGAGGGTAAATCGTTGGCGGGCTCGCGGCCGGTGCCCGATGCTGGCTGACGTGGACATGCACCCCGCCCAGCTCAACCTCTCCGCCGCGGCGGTCACTGATCTCGTGCACCGCCAGTTCCCGCAGTGGCGCGACGTTCCCGTCACCGCCGTGCCGTCCACCGGCACCGTGAACGCACTGTTCCGCATCGGTGACGAGCTGGTCGCGCGCTTTCCGGTGGAACGCTCCGACGACCCGGACGGCGGCCGTGCACGGCTGGTGGCCGAGGCAGCAGCCGCCCGAGAGCTGCTGGGCCGCACCAGGTTCGCCACACCGGAGCCGGTCGCGATCGGCGAACCCGGCCCCGGCTACCCGCAGGCCTGGTCGGTGCAGACCTGGTTGACCGGAACCGTCGCGTCCGATGCCGAGCCGGGATCATCGGTCGCCTTCGCGCGGGACCTGGCCGAGTTCATCCGCGGGGTGCGGTCCATCGAGGTCGCGGGCCGGACCTTCGGCGGCAGCGGACGCGGCGGCGACCTGCGCTCGCACGACGGCTGGGTGGACACCTGCCTCGAGCGCAGCGAGGGCCTGCTCGACGTTCCGCGGCTGCGCGCTCTGTGGAAGGCCCTGCACGAGCTGCCACGGCGTCCCGGCGGTGACGTGATGAACCACGGCGACCTCATACCGGGCAACGTGCTCCTGTCCGGCGGCAGGCTCAGCGGCGTGCTGGACGTGGGCGGCCTCGGTCCGGCCGATCCCGCCCTGGACCTGGTCGCAGCCTGGCACCTGCTGGACGCGGAGCCGCGACGAGTGCTCCGCGCCGAACTCGACGTCGACGACCTGCAGTGGCGCCGCGGCATCGCGTGGGCGCTGGAGCAGGCGATCGGCCTGGTCTGGTACTACCAGCACACGAACCCGACGATGAGCGCCACCGGCAGGCGCACCCTGGATCGGATCCTGGCCGACGGCTGATCGTGCGGCCGGCGGAAGCCGAGCGCAGCCGGTCGGCACGTGCGGGCCGGCGCCGCGGCTCAGCATCTCCGTTGCTCTGCCGGCCGCCGCCGGAGATACTCGCCGTCATGACCTCACGCATCATGAACACCTGCTTCGACTCGGCCGACCCCTACGCCCTGGCACAGTTCTGGAGCACGGTACTGGACATCCCCATGGATCCCGAGGACTCGCCGGACGACGAGGAGACCGGTTTCGACCTCGGCGAGGGCCGGACCCTGCTGTTCCTGAAAGTGCCCGAAACGAAGGTCGTCAAGAACCGGGTGCACCTGTGTCTGGAGCCACAGCAGCCCAGGGATGACGAGGTGGCGCGCCTGCTCGACCTGGGCGCCACCATGTACGACGACCGGCGGAACCCGGACGGCACCGGATGGGCGGTGTTGCACGACCCCGAGGGCAACGAGTTCTGCGTGCTGCGCAGCGCCGAGGAGCGCGCCCGGACGTCGCAGCAGCCGGTCCAGTAGCGCGGCACGCTGGGCGCAGCGGTCGGCATCGACCGCCTCCGGCATGACACGCTGCTCGTCGGGCGACCCGGTCACAGCCTGGGGTCGACCGGCTCCGACTCCAGTGCCAGCACCGCGAACACCGGCTCGTGGTCCCGCTCCGGATGGCCGGCCAGCCACCCTTCGCCGCGGCGGACGAGCTTGTCGACCTCGTCGCTGCCGACCCAGTAGTGCTTGGCGCCGTCCAGCACCGGCAGCAACACGTACAGCTGGCGCAGCGCCTCGGCCAGCACTTGAGTGCCGCGCAACTCCAGGTCGACGTACGGGGCCTCGCCCCACCGCGGGATCTCCGGGTCCAGCGGCGCCGTCCGTGCATCGACCTCCCATCCCAGCGGGGCGAACAGCCGCCGCACGAATCCGGGTCCGCCCGGCGTCGGAACCGCCGGTATCCGGATGGTCAGCGGTAGCGCCGTGCCGGCCAGGTCCGGCCGGGCCTCGCACCGGCCGCGCAGCGCGGTCCCGAACACCCGGGCCATCGCCACCGCCAGCATCGAGGACGCCGCGTAGGGCCGGTCGTTGACGTACTGCGCGAGGGTGAAGCCGTCCCCGCCGAACCGGCGGTGACGAACCAGCCCGACCGGATCCACCCGCACCAGCAGGGCGGCGATGCAGCGCTGCGCCGTCGCCTCCGGGTCGAACACCTGCGCCCGCCCGACGGGCAGCTCGAGATGCTGCACCCGGTCCGGGTGCTTTCAGGTAGCCCGACGTCGTGGGGCTCGTCCCATCGCTTCGCTCGCGCGAGATACCCCCAGCCGACCAATTCGGGCTACCGACACCAACTTCGGGCTACCCGGGCCGTTCCGAACTGGCTCAGCCCTCCTTGCCGGCGTCCGCGGTCGCGCGCTGCTGGATCTCCGAGACCACGGTCGGATCGGCCAGCGTGGTGGTGTCGCCCAGCGCCCGGTTCTCCGCGACGTCCCGCAGCAGCCGGCGCATGATCTTGCCGGACCGGGTCTTGGGCAGCTCCGGGGTGAACACGATGTTCGCCGGCTTGGCGATCGGCCCGATCACCTTGCCCACGTGGTCGCGCAACTCGGCGAGCTTCTCCGGCGAGCCCTCCTTGCCGCCCTTGAGGGTGACGAACGCGACCACCGCCTGCCCGGTCATCGCGTCCGCGCGGGCCGTCACCGCCGCCTCGGCGACCTCGGGGTGGTCCACCAGCGCGGACTCGATCTCGATGGTGGACAACCGGTGCCCGGACACGTTCATCACGTCGTCGATCCGGCCCATCAGCCAGAAGTCGCCGTCGGCGTCCACGCGCGCGCCGTCACCGGCCAGGTACACGCCGGGGAAGCGGGACCAGTAGGTATCCCGGAAACGCTGATCGTCGTTGTACAGGCCGCGCAGCATGGACGGCCACGGCTTCTTCACCACCAGGTAGCCGGCGCCGGAGCCTGGTGCGATCTCGTTGCCGTTGTCGTCGAACACGGCCGGCTCCACACCGACGAACGGGCGAGATGCGCTGCCCGGCTTCAGCGTGGACAGACCCGGCAGGGGGGTAATGAGGATCATGCCGTTCTCGGTCTGCCACCAGGTGTCCACCACCGGGGCCTTGCCGCCGCCGATGTGGTCGCGGTACCACACCCACGCCTCCGGGTTGATCGGCTCGCCGACCGATCCGATCACCTTCAGCGTCGACAGGTCGTGCTTCTCCGCAAACTCCGGGCCCCACTTCATGTGGGTGCGGATCGCGGTGGGCGCGCAGTAGAGCACCGACACCTTGTACCGCTCGATGATGTCCCACCAGCGGTCCTTGTCCGGGTAATCCGGGGTGCCCTCGTACATCACCGACGTCGTGGCGTTGACCAGCGGGCCGAACACGATGTACGAGTGCCCCGTGATCCAGCCGATGTCGGCGGCGCACCAGTACACGGTCTCCGGCTTGATGTCGAAGATGTAGTGGTGCGTGGTGGACGTGCCGGCCAGGTACCCGGCCGTGGTGTGCATGATGCCCTTCGGCTTGCCGGTGGTGCCCGAGGAGTACATCAGGAACAGCAGGTCCTCGGAGTCCATCGGCTCGCAGGGGCAACTCGCCGGATCGGGCGACTGCCCGTCCACCACGTCGGACCACCAGTGGTCGCGCCCCTCGGCCATGGTGACGTCGTTGCCGGCCCGCTTGACCACCACGCAGGTCTTCACCCCCGGCGCCATCGCCATCGCCTCGTCGGCGATCGGCTTGAGCGGGGAGGGCGCCCCGCGCCGCCAGGCACCGTCCTGGGTGATCAGGTACTCGCAGGACATATCGTTCAGCCGGCCGCCCAGCGAGTCGGCGGAGAACCCGCCGAACACCACCGTGAACGGAGCACCGATCCGGGCCAGCGCCAGCATCGTCACGGGCAGTTCGGGCACCATGCCCATGTAGACGCCGACGGTCGTCCCCTTGGCGATGCCCAGGCTCTTGAACGCGTTGGCCGCCCTCACCACCCGGGACTGCAGGTCGGCGTAGCTGATGGTGAGCTTGTCGGCCGGGTCCTCACCCTCCCAGTAGTAGGCGACCTTGTCGCCCAGGCCGTTCTCCACGTGCCGGTCCACGCAGTTGTAGCAGGCGTTGATCTTCCCCCCGAGGTACCACTTGGCGTAGGGGGTGTCCCACTGCTTGAGCTGCTCGAACGGGGTGAACCAGCTCAGCCGCTCGCGTCCCTCCCGCTCCCAGAACTCGTCCGGGTCCTGGTCGTAGAAGCCGGGCTGCGCGTTCGCCTGCTCGGTGAACTCCGGTGACGGTGGATATGTGCGCTGCTCGTTGAGCAGGTTGGAGATGTTGGTGTTCTCGGCCTGGGTCATCTGCCTCATACCTTTCCATCGCGTCGTGCCACGTCGAAGATGTGCTGCTGCCTGCCTCGAATGATCATCCTGCCCTTCATCGGTCGCGGCCGGGTCACCGGGATCGCCGTCCCCAATCCTGCTGCCATCAGGCTGTGGCGGCAACGGGGTCGCGCCACAGCGGGCCACCCACCGGTGCCACGATCCGCCGGGCCATCGAGTTGCCCACCGTGGCGGCGGACGTGTACCAGGCGATCACCGCGTCCGCGACGCCCACGTAGCCGCCGATGCGCAGCACGGTCGCCGCGCCGGCGAACGCCCCGATGAACAGGATGACCTCGGTGGCCTCCAGCACGACGAAGACCAGGAAGACCGCGATGGTCGTGCGGGTGCTCCAGATCATCATGTACGTGTTGAAGATCGCGAAGGCCAGCAGGACCAGCCCTGGTCCTTCAGGACCTCGGCTCCCGGAACCTTCCCGAACAGCACCATCATGACGAAGAACGTCAGCCTCATCCAGAACGCGCCACAGGAGCCGAACGCGGCCGCGCCGAAGGTGTTGCGGTTGCGGAACTCCCACATCCCGGCGCAGAACTGCGCCAGTCCGCCGTAGAAGAATGCGCAGCCGACCCAGATCAGGTCGGGTGCCCAGCCGGCGTTGTGCGCCGACAGCACGAAGGTGGTCAGGGCGAAGCCGCCCAGCCCGAGCGCGGCGGGATCGGCCACTGGGGAGGGGTCTGGATGAGCGTGCCTTGGGGTCCTTCGGTCATGCTGCTGCCTTCCGACGGGCACCGACGCGTGCGTCACCGGCGGTCAGCGGAGGTGATCTGCCTGGTGCCGGCGGGAACGCCGCCCGGTGCTGGAACTGGGGGCCGTCCACTCCTTCCCGGCATCGAACGTCCACCGGGATCCCGGCAGCGGTGGGGTCGTGGACGGGCATGGCACGCTGGAGTCGGCGGGGTCGCCCGGCGCCGCCGACGATCGGACGCCCGCGGGCGCCGACGCTGGAAGGACGGCATGGGATGGGCGCAGTGATGCGGCTGGTCAACCGGATCGTGGCCTACCTGGCCCGGCGGAAGGTGGATCGGGACGAGGGCCGCCGCCGGTAGCGGGCGGGGGTCGGCGGGCATCGGCCGATCCGGTAGCGGGCCGGGGCCGCGCAAGCTGCAGGCCCCGCGGTGACGGGCGCGCCCCGCCTCCCGCCCCGGCAGGAGGCGCGGCGGATGCCCGGTAACCTCCAGGTCATGACAGACACCCCCGCCGGACCGTCACCGATCTCCGAACTGTCCGACCGGTTCGTCGCGGATCTGTGCCGTCTCAGCCCGATGATCGCCATCTGGGCTGGGCGCGCCGAGCCGGGGGACACCCGCCTGGACGATCTCTCGCCGGACGGGATGGCCGCGCTGCGGGAGATGGTCGGCCGCGCGGTCGCCGGCATCCGGTCCGCGGCCTCGAGCGGCGAGCCCGACGACATCGCCCGGGAGGTCATCCTGGAGCGGCTGGACCTGGAGTTGGACAAGTACGACTCCGGCTGGGCGCACGCCCGGCTGAACGTGATCTCCTCGCCGCTGCAGGAGGTCCGGATGGTCTTCGACATCATGCCGACCGCCTCGGAGGAGGACTGGCAGGCCGTCGCCGGCCGGATGGCCGCCGTGCCCGCGGCGCTGGCGGGGTACCGGCAGAGCCTGGACCACGCGGCCGACCGGGGCAAGGTCGCCGCCGCCCGGCAGGTGGACAAGTGCGCCGAGCAGTGCGCCACCTATGCGGGCAGCGCCGAGGAACCCGGGTTCTTCTCCCGATTGGCGGCGTCCGCGGGCAAGGACGGCGCGCTCGGTGACGCGCTCGCGACGGCGGCGAGCGCGGCCGACGCCGCCTACGGCGAGTTGGGCGAGTACCTGAGGGGAACGCTCCGCGGCCGGGCGCCGGAGAAGGACGCGGTCGGCGAGGAGCGCTACGCGCTGGAGTCCCGGGACTTCCTCGGTGACGCGGTCGACCTGCGCGAGACCTACCAGTGGGGCTGGCAGGAGTTCCTGCAACTGGAGGCGGAGTTGCGGGAGGTGGCCGGTTGTATCGCGCCAGGGCAGAAGCCCGCGGACGCCGCGGCCACGCTGGACGCCGACCCCGCCTACCAGGTGCACGGCCAGGACGGCCTGCAGGCCTGGATGCAGGCCCTGTCCGACACGGCGGTCAGCGAACTCGGCCGCACCCACTTCGAGATCCCGGACGCCATCAGGACCCTGGAGTGCCGCATCGCCCCGCCCGGAGGGGGAGTCGGCGCCTACTACACCGGGCCGAGCGAGGACTTCTCCCGCCCCGGCCGCATGTGGTGGTCGGTGGAGCAGGGCAGGGAGGACTTCTCCACCTGGCGGGAGACCACCACGGTCTACCACGAGGGCGTGCCGGGCCATCACCTGCAGATCGCGACCTCCACCTACCAGCGCGAGCACCTGAACGACTTCCAGCGGCTGATGGCCGGCACGTCCGGCCACGCGGAGGGCTGGGCGCTGTACGCCGAGCGCCTGGTCAGAGAACTGGGGTACCTGGACGACGATGGGGTGCTGCTGGGCATGCTGGATTCGCAGCTGTTCCGGGCGGCCCGGGTCGTGGTGGACATCGGCATGCATCTGGAACTACAGATCCCCTCCGGCACCGGATTCCACGAGGGCGAGCGCTGGACGCCCGAGCTGGGTCTGGAGTTCCTGCTCACCCGGACCATCACCGACCCGGCGCACTGCCGGGACGAGATCGACCGCTACCTGGGCTGGCCCGGTCAGGCTCCGGCCTACAAGGTCGGCGAGCGGGTCTGGCTGGCCGGCCGGGAGAACGCCCGGCTCCGGCACGGCTCGGACTTCGACCTCAAGGCGTTCCACACCGCCGCCCTGAACATGGGTGGCATGGGGCTGGGACCGCTGACCCGCCGCCTGGCAACGCTGTAGTCGCCGGAGAAACCGGACGCCGGCTGCGGAAATGACGTCACCGTTCGCGCCCGCCCCGGTGCTGCTGGCCGCACTGTTCGTGCTGGCGCTGCTCGCCCCGGAACTGGTGCGACGCCGCGGCCGGGGAGTGCTGGCCGCGCTGGCGCTCGCGCCGGCCGGGCTGGCGATCTGGATCGCGACCATGCTGCCGGCGCTGGCCGCCGGCCGGGAGTTTCGCAGTAGCACCGTCTGGGTGCCCTCCCTCGGCCTGACCCTGGACCTGCGGCTGGACGTGCTGGCGGCCGTGATGGCACTGGTGATCACCGTGATCGGCGCCGCGGTGCTGGCCTACTCGGCGCGCTATTTCCCCGCCGACGACGACGGACTGGCCAAGTACTCCGGATCCCTGCTGGCCTTCGCCGCGGCGATGCTCGGCCTGGTGCTCGCCGACAACCTGATCCTGCTGGTGGTGTTCTGGGAGCTCACCGGGGTGCTGAGCTACCTGCTGATCGCGCACCGGGTGCGCAAGCAGTCCTCCCGCACCGCGGCGTCCCAGGCGCTGATGGTCACCACCGCGGGCGGTCTGGCCATGCTGGTGGGGGCGGTGCTGCTCGGGGTGCACGCCGGCACCTTCTCGCTGACGGCGATCCTGGCGGACCCGCCCGGCGGTGCGACGACCGTCACCGCCGTGGCGCTGTTGCTGGTCGGCGGGATCAGCAAGTCGGCGATCGTGCCCTTCCACTTCTGGCTGCCCGGCGCCATGGCCGCCCCCACCCCGGCCAGCGCCTACCTGCACGCGGCGACCATGGTCAAGGCCGGCATCTACCTGTTCGCGCGGCTGGGTCCGGCGTTCGCCGCCCTGGGGTTCTGGCGCCCGTCCCTGCTGGTGCTGGGCGGCGTGACGATGCTGGCGGCCGGCGCGATCGCGCTGCGGCAGCGCGACCTGAAGCTGCTGCTGGCCTACGGCACCGTCTCCCAGCTCGGGCTGCTGACCATGCTGACCGGTTCCGGCAACCCGGATGCGCTGCTGGCCGGGGCGGCCATGCTGATCGGGCACGCCACGTTCAAGGGCGCGCTGTTCTTCGTGGTCGGCATCATCGACACCTCCACCGGGACGCGGGATCTGAGCAAGCTGTCCGGGCTGGCGGGGCGCATGCCGGGCATCACGGTGCTGGCAGCGCTCTCGTCCCTGTCCATGGCCGGGCTGCCGCCGATGGTGGGATTCGTGGCCAAGGAGGCCGGCTACGCCGGGCTGCTGGCCGGCGGCACCGCGGCGGTGTGGGCGGCGGTGACGATGACGGCGGGCTCGGTGCTCACGGTGGCCTACACCGCCCGGTTCTGCTGGGGTGCGTTCGGCCGCAAACCCGGTGTGGCGCCCACCGTTCCGGCGCGCGCCTCGTGGTGGATGGTGGCGCCGACGGTGCTGCTGGTGGCGGCCGGGCTGGTGTTCGGGCTGGCGCCGGGCCCGCTGGATCACCTGCTGCAGGCGTACGCGGCGACCGCCGGGGCAGCGCACTCGGGGGCGCTGGCGCTCTGGCACGGTCTCACCTGGCCGCTGGCCATGTCGGTGATCTCGCTTGTCGGCGGGCTGGTGGTGTTTGCGGGGCAGCGCGCCGTCGAGCGGCGCCGGCGCACCCTGGCACGACCCGGAACGCCGGCCGGTGTCGGTTATCGGGCGGTCGCCGCCGGCGTGGACATCGCCGCGATGCGGGTGACGGCGGGAACCCAGCGGGGCTCGCTGCCGGTGTCGCTGGGCGCGATCCTGCTGGTGCTGGTGGCGTTCCCGGGCTCCGTGCTGGCGACCTCCGGCCTTGCCCCCGGCCACGTGCGCGCCACCGCCGAGCCGTCGCAGGCGGTGCTGGCGGTCGTCGTCGCGGTGCTGGCGCTGGCCGTGCTGCGCGCCCGGCGGGCGCTGGCCGCGGTGCTGATGGCCGGCGGGGTCGGCTACGCGGTCTCGGTGCTGTACATCCTGCGCGGCGCACCGGATCTCGCGCTGACGCAGATCTTGGTGGAGACGGTGACGCTGATCGCCGCGGTGCTGGTGATCGTGCGCATGCCGGCCACCGTGCTGACCAGCACCACCACCGGGCTGGCGCGCGGCGTGCGGGTCGCGCTGGCGGTGTGCGTCGGAGCGCTGATGACCGCGCTGGCCCTGGTGATCCCGGCGCAACGCCAGGCGCGGCCGGTGTCGGCCGGGCTGGCGCCGGAGGCGCTGGCGCACGGTGGCGGCCACAACGTGGTGAACGTGATCCTGGTGGACGTGCGCGGCTGGGACACCTTCGGGGAGATCTCGGTGCTGGCCGCGGCCGCCGTCGGGGTCTCCAGCCTGATCTTCCTGCACGGCTCGCCGGTGCGCCGTGGCGGTGGCCCGTCCCGGCGGCGCGGCCAGCCACCCGCCGTCGCGCCGAACCCGTCACCGTGGCTGGTCACCGACGCGATACCGCGCCGGTCGCTGCTGCTGGAGGTGGCCACCCGGCTGGTGTTCCACCTGATCGTCATCTTCTCGCTGTACGTGCTGTTCGTCGGGCACGACCAGCCGGGCGGCGGATTCGCCGGCGGGCTGATCGCCGGCATCGCGCTGACCCTGCGCTACCTGGCCGGCGGCCGGCACGAGCTGGCCGAGGCGGCCCCGGTGGACGCCGGTCCGGTGATGGGCCTGGGGCTGGCGCTGGCCGCGCTCACCGCCGCTGCCGGCCTGGTCGCCGGGGAGCCGGCGCTGACCTCCGCGATCTGGCGGGTGCACCTGCCGGTGGTCGGCGAGCTGAGCTTCGTCACCTCCACGGTGTTCGACGTCGGGGTGTACCTGGTGGTGGTCGGGGTGGTGCTCGAGGTGCTGCGCAGCATGGGCGCGGAACTGGACCGGCAGGCGTCCGCGGGACGCGGCGTCGCCGGGGTGGTCCGATGACCACCGATGCGGTGCTGGCCGGGACCATCGGTGTGCTGTTCGCCGTGGGCGTCTACCTGATGGTCTCCCGCAACATGATCAAGGTGCTGCTGGGCTTCCTGCTGATCGGGCACGGCACCAACCTGCTGCTGCTGGCCTCCGGAACCTGGGGCACCGCGCCGATTCTCGGCGAGAACAACGGTCCCGGAGGTCCGAACGACACCGCAGACCCGCTGCCTCAGGCCTTCGTGCTCACCTCGATCGTCATCACCCTGGCGGTGTGCTGCTTCCTGCTGGCGATGGTGTACGTCGGCTACCTGCACACCCGTCGCACCGAGGTGCCCGACGACCCGGACGACGACCTGATCAGCGCCGAGCCGGGGGGTGCGGAATGAGCGTCATGACGGCGCTGCTGCCGATCTCGGTGATGCTGCCGCTGCTGGGCGCCGGGCTGGCGCTGCTGTTCCGGCGGGCGCCGACCGCGCAACGGTGGGTGTCGGTGTCGGCGCTGGCGATCCAGTTGGCCACGGAGGTCGCCATGGTGGCCGGCATTGACTCCGATGGAACGATCGTCATGCACCTGGGCGGCTGGGCGGCGCCGGTGGGCATCGCCCTGGTCGCCGACCGGTTCGCCGCCATCCTGATGGTGATCTCCACCGTGGTCACCCTGGCCGTGTTGATCTACGCGATCGCGCAGCAGCGCAGCGGCGAGACGCCGGACGGGTCCGCGGCGGTGTTCCACCCCGCCATGCTGATCATGGCGGCCGGGGTGTCCAACGCGTTCGTCGCCGGAGATCTGTTCAACCTGTTCGTCAGCTTCGAGATCCTGCTCACCGCAAGCTATGTGCTGCTCACCATGGGCGGCACCGCCGAGCGGCTGCGGGCCGGCGCGCCGTACCTGGTCGTCTCGTTGCTGTCCTCGATCGTCTTCCTGTCGGCGATCGCCCTGGTGTACTCGGCGACCGGGACGGTCAACCTGGCCGACCTCGCCCAGCGGATCGGCCAGCTGCCGCGCAGCGTGACCGCCGTCCTGCAGTCGTTGCTGCTGGTGGCCTTCGGCATCAAGGCCGCCGTCTGGCCGATGTCCGCCTGGCTGCCGGATTCCTATCCCAGCGCCCCGGCGCCGGTGACTGCCGTGTTCGCGGGCCTTCTGACCAAGGTCGGTATCTACGCGATCATCCGCACGCAGACGCTGCTGTTCGGCAGCAGCGGGTTCACCACGCTGTTGCTGTGGGCCGCGCTGGTCACCATGATCATCGGAATCCTGGGTGCGGTGGCGCAGGGCGACATCAAGCGGATGCTGTCCTTCACCCTCGTCTCGCACATCGGCTACCTGCTGTTCGGCGTGGCGCTGGGCACCCCGGCCGGGTTGGCGGCGACGGTGTACTACGTGGTGCACCACATCCTGGTGCAGACCGCGCTGTTCCTCGCCGCCGGGCTGATCGAGCACCTGGCCGGCACCACGCAGGTGGACCGGTTGGGCGGGCTGGCCCGACGGGCGCCACTGCTGGCGATGCTGTTCTTCGTCCCGGCGATGAACCTGGGCGGGGTGCCGCCGCTGTCCGGGTTCCTGGGCAAGATCGGGCTGTTCGAGGCCGGTTTCGCCGTCGGGGGCGGGCTGCCGGTCGCGGTGATCGTCGCCGGAACGGTGACCAGCCTGCTCACGCTGTACGCCATGGTGCGCGTCTGGGGGCGGGCGTTCTGGCGGCCCGCCCCACAGGAGGGAGGGGACGACGAACCGGCGGTGACGGGAATCGCCGTGGCGGGGCGCGGACCGGTGGCGACGGTGACGCGGCGGCCCGGACGGACCGTGCTGCCCCGTGGGATGCTGGCCGCCACCGCCGCCGTGGTCGCCGCGAGCGTCATGCTGACGGTCGCCGCCGGCCCGCTCTACGCGCTGGCCGGCCGGGCGGCGAACGACCTGGCGCACCCCGAGAACTACGTCACCGCCGTCCTGGGGTCACCATGAGCGACGCCCAAGAGCCTCGATCGAGCACCTCTCCTTCGAAACGAGCACCCGAAACGACAGGTGCTCATTCGGAAAGGCGGGTGCTCGATGACGCGGGCGCGGGCGGGGGCTCGCCGGGCCTGAGCCGCCCGGTGCGCGGCTGGCGGGTGCACTGGCGGGCGCACCTGATCACGGTCGGCGCGCTGCTGCTGGTCTGGCTGGCGCTGTGGGGACGCATCTCCGTGCCGCTGGTGGTCGTCGGCCTGGCGCTGTCCGTGCTGGTGCTGGTGCTGTTCCCGTTGCCGCCCATCCGGTTCGACTTCGGGCTGCACCCCTGGCGGGCGACCCTGTTGCTGGTCCGCTTCGCGGCGGACGTGATCGCCGCCAGCATCCAGGTCGCCTACCTGGCGTTCCGCCCCCGGCCGCCGGCCACGGACATCGTCACCGTCTCGCTGGCCAGCGACTCCGACCTGATCCAGCACCTGACCGCGCTGGCCGTATCGCTGGTGCCCGGCAGCCTGATCGTCGACGCCGACCCGGACGAGCGCACCCTGACCATCCATGTGTTGTACCCGTCGCCGCGACCGCCGGAGCGCTTCACCGCCGAGGTGCTGGCGCAGGAGGCCCGCATCCGGGCCGCGCTCGGCGGTGGCGGGGATGCCCGCGGCGCACCGGATCCCGCGCCGGACCGGGCCGAGGAGGCGGGGCCGTCATGACCATCACCATGATCATTGCCGGAGTGCTGTTCGGGCTCGGCGCGCTCGCCGCCGCGGTCCGGCTGGTGCGCGGTCCCACCCCCATCGACCGGGCCGTCGCGCTGGACGTGTTGCTGGCCATCGTGGTGGGAATCATCGTGCTGCTCGCCGCGGTGTACTCCAGCACCGCCACCCTGGTGATCGCCGTGGTGGTGGCGCTGTTGGGATTCGTCGGCTCGGCCGGACTCGCCCTGCTGCTGCAGCGGGAGGACCGATGAGTACGGCGGACATCATCGCATCGATCGCGCTGATCGCCGGCGCAGTGATGAGCCTGGCGGCCGGTATCGCGGTGCTGCGCTTCCCGGACACCGCCTCGCGCATCCACGCCGCCACCAAGCCGCAGGTGCTGGGGATCGTGCTACTGATGATCGGGTTGGGCATCCGGCTGGGTACCGCAGCGGTGATCGGGGAGCTGGTGCTGATCGTGGTGCTGCAGTTCCTCACCGCTCCCGTCTCGGCCCACCTGGCGGTCCGGGCGGCGACCCGGCGGGCCGGGGAGGAATCGCCGCCGTCCGGCATCGAGCCGGCTGGCGGGGACGGTGACGGCGGCGGGTGACGGCGCGTGACGGCGTCCGGTGACGGCGTCGGGTGACGGCCAGGCACGGCGTGTCAGGCGGGCGGATCCAGCGGCAGTGACCGTCCGAGAACCCCGAACGGCCGGGAATCGCCGGTGAACAGGAACCCTCGCAACACGTCCCGGAAACCCAGCCGCCGATACAGCCGCCAGGCCCGGTTCTCGCCCTCCGGGGTGGACAGCAGCACCTGCTGGGACGTCACCGGCCCGAGCAGCTCGCGCAGCACCGCCTCGCCGATGCCGCGGCCCTGACTCGCCGGCTCCACGTGCAGCTCGGTCAGCTCGAAGTAGTCGTGCAGCCACCAGCCGCCGGCCTGACCCAGCCCGCGAGCCACCTCGGTGTACCACCACTGGCCGATCCGGCCCCGGTAGCCGTAGGCCAGGGCGAGCAGCTGATCGTCACCGCCGAGGCATACCACGCAGCGGAACCCCGTCCGGCGGGAGTGCTCGCTCCACAGCGGCGCCCGCGCCTGGGCCGTCCCCGGCGGGTAGCCCATCGCCGCGATGTAGACCTCCAGCAGCTGCGGCAGCGCGGACCGGAAGCCCGCCTGGTCCAGCTCGACGAGCCGGGGGTGGGACGTCACGGCTGCCCATCGTCCTCGCTCGCGACCGGCATCGCCGTGCCACCGGTGATCCGCAGCAACTCGTCGTAGGTGGTCGGGAACACCGAGTGCGGGTGCCCGCCCGCCGCCCACAGCTGCGGATAGCGCGCCAGCGCCGCATCGACCACCGTGCGCAGCGGCTGCGGATGGCCCACCGGCGCCACCCCGCCGATCACCTGGCCGGTGTGCCGTCGCACGAAGTCGGCGCTGGCCCGGTCGAGCCGGTCCACGCCGAGCGCGCCGGCCACCAGCGCGGTGTCGACCCGATGGGCGCCCGAGGTCATCACCAGCACCGGCTCGTCGCCGGCCGCGAACACCAGGCTGTTGGCGATCGCCCCGACCGGCACGCCCAGTTGCTCGGCGGCCAGCGCCGCGGTCCGCGCGGAGGAGTCCAGCTGCCGGATACTCCCGGAGGCGCCGGCCGCGGCCAGCGCCGCGGCCACCCTGTCGACGGCGGAGCCCATGCTGCCCATGGTCAGTATCAGACCACGGGACCGCCATTCCGCGGAGAACGCCCCGCTGTCGGACCCTCGTCGTACCCTCGAACGCAGGTTCGAGGGAAGGATGGATCTGCATCATGACGACGACAACGACGATGCCGCAGCAGCACCGCACGGCCGACCGGACCGAACGCCGGACGGCCGCACGGTCCGAGGGCCGGCAGGAACGCGCCGGCGGCCGGCCTCGTCGGGCGGGACGGCCCGCCCCGCTGCCGCCCGGCGCTCGCGACCTGATGGCCGATGCCGGCCGGACGCTGGGGCGCGCGATCGGAGCTCAGCAGCCCGACGAACGATTCGCCGCGGCCCACCTGGCCGCTCTGCGGGGCGCCGCCGCAGTGCTCGCGGCGCGCGCCCGGCCCCGCCGGGCCGCCCGGCACAGCGCCTGGGACCTGCTGCCGAGGGTGGCGCCGGAACTGGCCGACTGGGCGGTCTACTTCGCGGCCGGCTCGGCCAAGCGCCAGGCCGTGGATGCCGGCGTGCCCGCCCGCATCCCGGCCCGCGAGGCGGACGACATGGTTCGCCAGGCCGCGGAGTTCCTCGACCTGGTGGACCGGGCGCTGGGGGAGGCCGACCGATAGGCTCTGCGCAAGGCGATACGTGCACGGATCGCGGGAAGGCGCCAGATCGCGCCGGGCGTCCGCGCGGCGGCACAGGAGCACGGATGACGGACCACGCAGCCGACCCGATCGGCGGATGGCTGGCACGGTTCGCCGCCGATCACCCGGCGGCCCAGGTGGTTGACGTGGGCGGCGGCAGCGGGACCAGGGCGGTGCCGCTGGCACGCGCCGGCTGCTCCGTGCTGGTGGTGGACTCATCGACCGATGTGCTGGCCAGCCTGGCCCGTCGCGCGACCGAGGCCGGGGTGTCCGAGAGCGTGCGAGCGCTGCAGGCCGACGCCGACCAACTGGCGGCGGTGGTTCCGCCGGACAGCGCCGACCTGGTGCTCTACCACCACGTCGTGCAGGACGTGGACGATCCCGATCGGTCCCTGGCGGCCGCCGCGCAGGTGCTGCGGCCGGGCGGCCTGCTGTCGGCGCTGGTCCCGGGACGGCTGTCGGCCGTGCTCGGAGAGGCCCTGGCGGGCCGGTCGGCGGCCGCGCTCGCCGCGCTCTCCGACGACCCCGCCCGGGATCGCCGCTACGACGTGCCATCGCTCCGCGCGCTGCTGCAGCGGGCGGGCCTTGCGGTCGAATCGGTCACCGGGGTCGGGGTGGTGGCGGCGCTGGCTGGGTACGGCAGCAGGCGGGCCGGCCTGCCGGACGACCCGGACCTCGCGGAGCTGGAGCAGTTGCTGGGCCGCCACCCGGTGCTCGGCCAGATCTCCGGCGAGTTGCACGGCGTGGCGTCGAGGCCGCCGGCCTGATCGGGGACGGCGGCATCGGCGCCTCCCGGGCGCTCGGGCAGTGATCGCACGGAGGGAGCACGGTGGGTCAACAGGCGGCGCGCCGTCGGGTCACGATGGACATCGACGCCGTCGATGACAGTGCCTGCACCGTGCTGCACGTCGACATGGACGCCTTCTTCGCCGCCGTCGAGCTGCGACGGCGTCCCGACCTCGTCGGCCTGCCGATGATGGTCGCCGGCACCGGGGGCCGGGGCGTGGTGCTCTCGGCCACCTACGAGGCCCGCGCGTACGGGATCCGCTCCGCGATGCCGACGGGACGGGCCCTCGCACGCTGCCCCGGCATCGTGGTGCTGCCGCCGGACCATGCCGCCTACCAGGAGGCGTCGGCGGCGGTGATGTCACTGTTCGACGAGGTGACGCCGATCGTCGAGCGGCTCAGCGTGGATGAGGCGTTCCTGGACGTCGCCGGTGCCCGGCGGACCGGTGGGCGGCCGGCGCACATCGCCGGCACGATCCGCCGGCGGGTCCGCGACGAGCTGGGGCTGGTCGCGACCGTCGGAGCGGCGTCCACCAAGTTCGTGGCCAAGCTCGCCTCGTCGCTGGCCAAGCCGGACGGGCTGTTGGTGGTGCCGCCCGGAGAGGTGCAGCGGCTGCTGCGCCCGCTTCCGGTCGGCGCGCTGTGGGGTGTGGGACCGCAGACGGCGATCCGGCTGTCCTCGCTGGGCCTGGCGACGGTGGGTGAGATTGCAGACACCGATCCGGTCGTGCTGGGACGGGCCATCGGGCCGGCATTGGCCCGCAAGCTGCACGAGCTGGCCCACGGGCGGGACGACCGGCCGGTGACGCCGCACACGGCGGAGGCGTCCATCGGCGCCGAGGAGACCTTCGACTCGGACATCACCGACCCCGACGTGATCCGGCGAGCGCTGCTCGAGCTGTCCCGCAAGGCCGCGCTGCGGGCCCGCCGGGCGGGATTCGCCGGACGCACGATCGTGCTAAAAGTCCGGTTTGATGACTTCACCACCGTGACCCGCTCCGAGGGCGTGGACGGTGCCACCGACCAGGACCGTCGGGTGCACGCCGCCGCGCTGCGCGGCTGGCAACGCCTGGGCAGCGGTCGCCGTCCGGTCCGGCTGCTCGGTGTCCGCCTGGAGGGCCTGGTCCGCGCCGACACGGTGTCCGAGCAACTGGAGTTGACGGCGGATCCGGACCGGCCGGGATGGCGTGCCGCGCAACGCGCGGTGGACGCGCTGGGGGAGCGGTTCGGATCCGCCGCACCCCGTCCGGCGACCTTGCTGTCCCCGCGGGATGTGCCCCGAGAGCGGTCCCATCGACAGGATGGGACCGGGCGGTAGCAACGTGCGTTCAGTGCTCGTATTGTGGGGGTAGACACAGACCATCAGCGGTACGCAAGCTACCCACCGAACGGATGGCCGGTCCGGTTGTCGACAGGAGGAGGCCATGGCGCTCTCCGAGCACGAACAGCGGATGCTCGATGCCATCGAACAGGCTCTGTTCGAGGACGACCCCAAGTTCGCCAACAGCGTCGATGCCGCTCGTCTCCGCCGTCGTCGGCCCATCCTGTCCGCCGCGTTGTTCGTCGTCGGCCTGGTGGCCCTGGTCGTCGGCGTGATCGCCACCCAGAGCGTGCTGGCGCTGGGCGTCGTGGTCAGCGTCCTCGGCTTCGTCATCATGGTCTGCGCGGTCGGCCTGTTCGTCTACGGGCAGCCCGGCAGCAGGGCGGTGGCCACCCCCGGCAAGCCGGGCAAGGTCTCCTCACCGCTGTCCGAGCGGATGGAGGAGCGGTTCCGGCGGCGCTTCGAGGACCAGTAGCGCCGAACCTCAGCCGCAAAGGGCTCACGCGGCGGCCGGCCCGCCGAGGGCGGCAACGCTACCCGGCGAGGTAGGAGTCGAAGACGTGCCCGAGCACGGTCGAAGCCGTGTCCCGCTCGCGGGCGGCCCCGACCGAGCACAGCGCGACGCCCGGCGCGACCAGGCGCCACCAGGATCCCTCTACGAGCAGGACCTCGGCGCAGCCGTTCACCTCCGCTGGCGTCACCTCGTGGTCGATGGCCGCACGCTCGGCGCGGTCTCGGACCTGTTCCCACGCGAAGACGTCGTGACAGGACGGCGGCAGGTAGGGCTGCCGGGCGCGAGCGAACCACCGGCAGGCCTCGCCCCACAGCGCCGAGGCGGCGTCGCGGAGGGCCGGCCTGCCGGCCAACGAGACCCACCCAGGCGGGTCGGCGAGCTGCCGATGCCGGGCGACCAGCTCGCGGCGCCATCGCCGCTGGTCGACCTGATCGGACGGCGGCCCCAGCTGGGTGGGCGCCCACTGCGTCGCCGTGGCGCTCCACCACGAGGGCCACCACGCGGCGGCGGACCGGGCGGCCGCGGCCCCCAGAAGATCCGATCGGTCGGGTATCTCACCGGCCAGGCGCGGCGGCGCGGCGGCGTCGATGGGAATGCGAAGGGCATCGCGCAGGTACAGCAGGCAGTGCAGGCTCTCGTCCAGGTCGTGGGCGAAACGCCATGACCCGGGTCCGGCTCTGCGCATGCCCGCTCCCTCGTCGGCGCCCGTGCGGTACCCCGATCATCCGCCCGGTGCCGGCCGGCGGCAACGAGCGAGCCGCCACCATACGGGTCGCGTCGTCGGCACCGTGCGAGGTGACCGGGCGGCACCGCGTCGAGAAGACCATCGTCCGCGGGACGGCGGACGGATCGCCGCGTCCCATCGAACGTCGCGTCCGAATCCCGCCGGACAGCGCGCGCGGCTGGCGGCACACTCGAAGGCATGCACACAAAGACCCGCCTGAACGTCACGGCCATCGATCCCGCTCGTCTCGACCTCGTTCGCTCCACCGGCATGGACGGTCACGGCAACACGGTCCAACCGTTCGCGGCGACCGGCGACGGCGAACCGTTGCGCTGCTGCCTGCGCTTCGCGGAGCCCGGCGAACAAATCGCCGTCATCTCCCATGCCCAGTTCGACCATTCCTCCGTGTGGACGGAGGTCGGCCCGGTCTTCATTCATGCCGAACGGTGCGACGGCTACACCGCGAACGGTGACCTCCCCGAGCAGTTGGCCACCGGCCCGCGGCTGCTGCGTACCTACCGGTCCGACGACACCATGAACTACGACCACAACACGGTCGTCGCCGACCAAGCCGACCTGCGGCCGATCGTGGAAGGCCTTCTGGCCCAACCGGATGTCGCCACGGTGCATGTGCGCAGCCTGACGGCGCAGTGCTTCGTGTACGCCGTCACCGCCGGCTGACACGTGAGCGGGCGGAGCCCGCGATCGACGAATCGGCACACCGAAACCCATTGGACGGCACCGCTATGGTGCCCCTGTGACGCTGGAATTGACGGCCGTGGCGTTCGACGCCGCCGACCCGTCCGCGGTCGCGGCATTCTGGGGCAGCCTTCTTGACCGCGTGTCAATACCTGCTTTCGGCGGGGCCCTGCTACCGGGAAGTGACACCCAGGTGGGATTGCACTTCGTGGAGTCCGACGCTGCCAAGACGGGCCCCAATCGCCTGCACCTGCACCTGACGAGCACCAGCAGCGTCGACCAGCAATCGACCGTCAGCAGGGCGCTGGAGTTGGGCGGCAGGCACGTCGATGTGGGCCAACTCCCCGACGAGGAGCACGTCGTGCTGGCGGATCCCGGTGGCAACGAGTTCTGCGTCATCGAGCCCGGCAACGGCTTCCTCGACGGGTGTGGGTTCCTGGCCGAGGTCTCGCACGTGGGCAGTCGGGACGTCGGGTTGTTCTGGCACGACGCCCTCGGTTGGCCGCTGGTCTGGGATCGGGACGGGGAAACCGCCATCCAGTCGCCCCACGGTGGCACGAAGCTGTCCTGGGACGGCCCGCCGGTGCCACCGAAGGCAGGACGCAATCGGCAGCGCTTCGTCCTCGTCGCCGACGATCTCACGGCCCAGTCGCAGCGACTGGCGGCGCTCGGTGCCAGCCCGCTCGGCGAGCGGGACGAGGGCCTCGAGATGGCCGACCCGGACGGCAACGAGTTCTTCCTCCTCCGGGACTGATCCCTCCCGACCGGACCGCACCGGGACCACCCGGCCGTGTAGCGGTCGCCCGACGCTCCGCGACCCCGCTCAGCGTGACCGGATGTGCCGGCCGCCGGCCCGCATCGATCGTGGCAGCAGGCGATCGAGCAGCGGCCGCGGCGCGCTGCGCTCCAGACCGTCCACCACGGCCCGGACGCCGGGGGACAGGTCCGGCTCCTGATCGGGCGGAGTCCCGTACCATTCGCGCTCCGCGGTCATCACCAGCGTGCGCAGATCCTCCCGGCCCGAGGTGGACAGGTGCGCGGTGCGGGCCAACCGGTTGGCCGTCACCCGCGCGGACTCCACCTCGTGCACGGCGATGCCGTGGTCGGTCAGGGTGTCCTCGATCTCGGACCACGCGGCGCTCCCCGCCCCCGGCCGTCCGCCGGCCGCCACGCCGAGCCGTCGGCGGCGGCGCATGCGGCGGATCACCGCGGGGGTCGCGACCAGCAGCGCCAGCACCACCAGCGCGAGCACCACGACCAGCACGACCAGCAGCCATCCCCAGGCCGACGACCCCGAGTCGCCGGTGGTGCCGAGCTCGTAGGTGGGGCCCTGGTCGGGGATCTTCTGGCCGACCGGCGGGATGGGGCCCTGCGACTGGACGGCGGAATCGGTGGTCGTCTCGGTCGCGGTGGTCGAGGTCGTCTCGGATCCGTTCGCGCCGCCGCCGGCGCCCTGCTGGTAGCCCTGCAGCCCGCCCTGGCCGCCGACCACCGGAGTGGGGTCGAAGGCGATCCAGCCGGACTTGTCGAACTTGACCTCCACCCACGCGTGCGCGTCGGTGGAGGTGATCAGGTAGCTGCCGTCGGATTGCTTGGTGCCCTGGGTGAATCCCACTCCGACCCGGGCCGGGATGCCCAGCGCCCGCAGCATGATCGCCATGGCGGCGGCGTACTGCTCGCAGTAGCCCTGCTTGTTGGTCAGGAAGTCCAGCAGGGCGCTGCCCGAGTTGCCGGTGGGGACCTTCAACGAGTAGGTGAACCCGTTGGCCGGGTCCTTGAAGTAGCGCAGCAGCGCCCTCGTCTGGTCGAACGGTGACTGCGCGTTCTCGGTGATCGCCTCGGCCTGCTCGACGACCTGGGCGGGTAGCGTGCCGGTCTCGGTGAGCGGGCCGCCCGAATGGACGTTCTCGGTCTCCAACTCGGCGGCGGAGACGGTGCCCATGTTCGCGGTGACCGTGTACTGGTGCGGGGTGATCGGGGTGTCCCGGAAGACCGTCTGGAGTTCCTTGTCGTAGCTCCAGTCGGTGGTCAGCCCGGTGAGCTGGGTGCTGTTGCGGTAGATCGGCAGGTACTGGTCGCGGTAGGCCTTCGGGGTGATGGTGATCCTGGCGCTGTCATCGGACGGCGGCGGAGCGTCCGGGACGGCGCCGTCGACGTTGTCCGCGTCCGCGACGATCGGTCCGAAGCCGAATCCCTCGTCGGGTGTCCACTTCTCCAGCGCGAAGGTTCGCAGGTAGGCGGGCTCGTCCAGCCCGGAAACCACGAACGTGTCGACGGGAGTGCTGTCCTGCAGGTTGCCGTGCAGCAGCGCCCACGGGTTCAGGCCCACCTGGCCGCCGGGGTGGTCGCCGCGCGGCAGCCGCCCGGCGGTGCCGATCGGAGTCACGGCGTCGGCCAGCAGCAGCGATCCCACGATGGTGACCGCGGCGATGGCGGTGCCGCTGATGCCCAGCGATATCCGAGCCTTCGACTGCAGGCGCCAGCCGGCGTGCCCCGCCACGGCCAGCAGCGCGACGAACAGCACCGCCGGGATCACGAAGGAGTACCACGGCAGCAGGTGGGTGTCGATGGACGCTGGCACCGAGTACAGGCTCAGCAGCGGCAGCGCCACCAGCGCCGGCACCCGTGCCCCGGCGATCAGCAGGTCCACCACCAGTGCCAGGCCGCCGACCGACAGGGTGATCAGCAGTTCCAGCTCGGGGGTGGTCGGCGCGGGCGGCACCGTGGTGAGGATCTGCTCCCAGGACGCCCCGAGCATCGATGCGATGTCGTGCACGGCGGCCGGGCCGGGCAGCACCCCGGCGATGCCGGTCCCGGTGAACAGGCTGGTGAGTGCGATCACCAGGCCGGCCAGCTGCAGCAGCACGACGCCCCAGGCGGGGATGGTCAGCAGCCGGGCGCCGATGCCGACCAGCCAGATGACAGCCACCACCTCCAGCAGCGGCAGCATCCAGGACAGCGAGTCCAGCAGGGGTACCAGCACGGTGCTGCCGCCCAGCACCGCCAGCGCCCCCAGCAGCGTCGGAAGCAGTACCAGCGGGTCGCCGGTGCGGGCGGGTCGCGAGTTTCCGGCGGACGGTGCACGGCGGGCGGGCGGCGGAGGGCCGGCCTGGTGGCCACCCCGGTCCCGCCGGGCGTCAGGGGCGGTGACGGTCGTCACGACACCCTCCTGCCCGCCATGTATCCCTCGCCGCTGCACGCCATGCGCCAGGCGGCCGCCAGGTCGTCACCGGGCCGGACGACCACCGTCCGCCATCCGCCAGCGGTCAACACCGCGGCCGATGCCGCCGCCGGATGGGCGGGACCGTGCGCCGGATCCCATCCCTGGGTGTCCAGCAGCAGCGCGACGCCCCGGGATGACGGAGACCGGCCGGCCACCAGCAGGTGCGCCGCGGCCGGATCCAAGTCGCCGAGCACCGCCACCACCAGGCCGGGCGCTCGGATCGCGGCGGGCTGCAGGTCACCGACGACGTCCGGCTCGACGTCCGCCAGACCGGCCAGCACATCGTCGGCGATGTCGTTGCCGGCCGCGATCACCGCGCCGGTGTGGCTGAGCAGCCGAACCTGATAGTCACCACCCAGCAGGTGCAGGCTCACCGAGGCGGCCAGCGTCACCGCCGTCTCCAGACTCGAGGCGGGGCCCATGCCGCGGTGCGCCGCGGCGCGATGGTCCAGCATCACGGTCGTGCCGCCGTGCGAGACCGGTTCCTCCACCCGCACCATCAGCTCGTCGTGCCGCGCGGATGCCCGCCAGTGGATGGTGCGGATGTCGTCGCCGGGGTTGTAGTGCCGGATGCCGACGTCGGGATCGCCCCCGATCGTGCCGGCCACCGCCGATCCGGACGCGGCCGAACGGGCTCCGACGGCCGACGGCATGCCGGCCAGCGTCACCACCAGCGGGACCACCATCACCTCGGTGCGCGAGGTGATCACGCGGTTGTCCTCCCACAGCCCGAACGGGTCGGAGACCCGCACGCTCGGCGGCCCGATCAGGAAGCGCCCTCGGCGGGTGGCGGTCAGCGGGTACCCGACGACGGCCGTCGCGCCCGATCGCAGCGGCGGCAGCAGGCACCGCATCCCGGCGGTGAGGTCGGTGGTGGCCGGTTCCACGACCTCCAGCGGCCGGGTCCGCAGCGACCCGGCGTTGGTCAGCAGCAGCCGGATGGAACCGGACGTGCCGGGGCGCAGCCGGTCCGGCAGGGCCTGGTGCGCGGCGGTCAGCTGCGTCCTGCGCCCCATGGTCAGCAGCATGGCCACCAGGGGCAGCGCGGCGGCCAGGATGCCGACCCGCAGCAGGTCGCGCTCGTCGAGCAGCAGGGCGCACACGATGGCCGCGCAGCCCCCGGCGAACAGGCAGCGCCCGCGGGTCGTCAGGCCACGGACGGAACTGCCGGTGCCGCCGCGGCCGGCGCGGTTGCTGCCGGCCGACGATCGGTGTGCCGTGCGGGTCTCAGACACCGCTGGCCAGCGGCACGCGCACCCGGCTCAGCAGCGCGCCGATGATGTCCTCGGCCGAGCGATGCGCCGCGTGCGCCTCCACGGTGAGCAGCAGCCGGTGCGCCAGCACCGGAGCGGCCAACCGCTGGATGTCGTCCGGCACCACGTAGTCGCGGCCGTCGAGTGCCGCCGCCGCCTTTGCCGCCCGGCCCAGGTGCAGTACGGCGCGCGGGGAGCAGCCCAGCCGGACCTCCGGGATGGCTCGGGTGGTGCCCACCAGTTCCACGATGTAGTTGCGCAGGGCCGGCGCGATCTGCACCCGGGCGGTGGTGGCGATCAACTGCGTCACGGTCGCGGTGTCCGCGCCCGGCGAGAGGGCATCCAGCGGATCGGACCTGCCGTGTCCGGCCAGCATCGCCACCTCACTGGCGGGGT
>JBIQML010000011.1:0-3584 GCA_044463405.1 Nakamurella lactea
GACGGCGCGAAAGTCCCTGGCGTGGTGGGCATCTCGTTCGTCGGCCCGAATAGCGGCTTCGCGCTCGCCGTGTCCGAGGGATGCCCGG
Source organism: Nakamurella lactea (assembly GCA_044463405.1). Classification (GTDB taxonomy): domain Bacteria; phylum Actinomycetota; class Actinomycetes; order Mycobacteriales; family Nakamurellaceae; genus Nakamurella; species Nakamurella lactea_B. The sequence goes on from JBIQML010000011.1 coordinate 89, forward strand.
CGCAGGTGTGGCAGACCACCGACGGCGGCGGCTCGTTCTCCGAGCTGGCGTGCCTGGATGGCGCGGCCCCGCAGGCGATCACGGCCGCAGGCTCGACGATCCTGGCGCAGGTGGATGGCGCGATGCAGCGCAGCGACGATGAGGGCGACACATGGACGAAGCTTCAATAACCGGACCGGCCGGCGCGCCCAACCGCGGCGACGACCCGGAGCTCCAGCCGTTCCGCGTGCTGATGGTGTGCACCGCGAACCGGGTGCGGTCCGCAATGGCAGAGCGGATGTTGCTGCACGCGCTCGCCGAGGTGGCCCCGCACCTCCCGATCGACGTGTCCGGCGCCGGGACCCGCACCATGAATGGCCTGCCGATGTTTCCGGAGGCGGCGGCGGAACTCGCGGCGCGGCGCATCGATGCCTCGGGCTTCCAGTCGTGCGCACTCACCGAGAACGGCGTCATGCACGCCGATCTGGTGCTCACGGCGACGCGGGAGCACCGGTCGGACGTGCTGGAACGGGTGCCGCTGGCGCTGAAGCGCACGTTCACGCTGATGGAGTTCGCCGCGCTCGTGCAGGCCCCGCCGGCGACGACGCCTGAGGATTGGCCGTCGGGCATGACGCAGCTCCCGGCTGGTCGCGATCCGCTCGGTGGTGGCACCCCGGCGGAGGCACTGCGCGCAGTGGTGCGGCAGGCGGCGGCGCAGCGCGGGTCGGCGGGCATCGCAGACGACGAGTACGACATCGCCGACCCGGCGGGCCTGCCGGAGGACGAATACAGATATGCCGCGCGGCTCATCGAGTACGCCACGGCGACGATCGCCCGGGCCTTCGCCCACGCCCTGCGCCCCGCCGAGTAGCCCGGCGCGGCGAGCGCGCGACTAAATCGACTGGCCTGCTCGCAGACGATCACCAGCACGAAATGAGAAGCGGATTCGCGATCAGGCGACGATCTGCTGGCGCAGATGTTCGATGTCGCGAGCGATTCGTTCGACGTGGGGCCCGTTCGACGCAGCTCCCAGCGGATCGCGACCCGCCGGGAGCTGCGTCAAACGGGGCGGCACCTCGGCCGAGATGCTGAAGTCCAAAGATGATACGCTAAACGCGGTAACGGCCCAGGAATGGGCTCTAAAACAGGCTTCTTTACAAGGAGACAGTAGTGGCAACGAGTAAGACGCCGCTGCCGGTCGTCCGCGCGGTCCGCGAAATCGGCGAGGACCTTGCCACCTGGCGACGGCTCCGTCGTCTGACTGCGGCGGAGGTCGCCGACCGGGCCGGCCTGAGCGTCAACACGGTCAAGAGGCTGGAGAACGGGCACGGGGCGACCCTGGAGAACACGCTGCGAGTCGCGCGTGCCCTCGGTGTGCTCGAGCTGCTTGCCAAGGCCGTCGACCCGTACGCCACGGACGTCGGACGGGTCCGCGCTGATGAGGCGCTGCCCGAGCGTGTCCGCACCCGGAGGTCGACGTGACGGACATCCAGGTGTACGTAGCGATCGACGGCGAGGATGTGCTCGCAGGCACGCTGTATGCCCACCGGCGGCGCGGCAGTGAGTCGGCGTCCTTCGTCTACGACCAGGCGTACCTTGCGCACCCCGGCGCGTACGCGCTCGACCCGCTACTGCCGCTAACGAGCGGGACGCACCAGACCCGCGCTGGGCAGGCGCTGTTCGGCGCGTTCTCGGACTGCGCTCCGGACCGATGGGGGCGCACACTCATCAACCGCCGGGAGGCGGTGCTCGCCAGAGCCGAGGGACGGGCCGCCCACTCCCTCGGCGAAGTGGAGTACCTCCTCGGCGTCCGGGACGACCTCCGACAGGGGGCGCTGCGATTCCAGCAGGGTGGCGGCCCCTTTTTGGCCGAGGACGGCCAGGGAGTGCCTGCGTTGAGCGACCTGCCTTCACTGCTGGAGCTCGCGGACAAGGCGGAACGGGACACCGCCGACGCGACCGACCTGCAGCGCCTGGTGCAGGTCGGCAGCTCCCTCGGTGGCGCGCGTCCGAAGGCGCACGTGCGAGGTGCGAACGGTCGCATTGCCATCGCGAAGTTCCCGAGCATGAGTGACGACACCTGGAATGTGATGGCGTGGGAAAAGGTCGCGCTCGACCTGGCGAAAGCCTCGCGCATCACTGTGCCAAAGTCCCGACTGCTCGACCTTGCCGGGCGGCACGTGCTCGTCGTAGATCGCTTCGACCGGAACGCCGACGGCAGCCGGATCGGGTACGCCAGCGCCATGACGATGCTGGAAGCATCGGACGGTGACGCCCGCAGCTACTTGGAAATCGCGGAGGTCATCGAGACGACGTCGAGGCGTGCTACCGCGGAACTGCACGAGCTATGGAGGCGGATCGCGTTCTCGGTGCTGATCTCAAACACCGACGACCACCTTCGCAACCACGGCTTCCTCCACGACCACGGAGAGTCGTGGCGCCTCTCGCCGGCTTTCGACCTCAACCCGAACCCCGACCCCGGACCCAAGTACCTGAGCACCAACATCAACGAAGGCGACAACGCGGCTTCCGTCGACCTGGTGCTCGATGTGGCGGAGTACTTCCGTCTTACGACGGCCCAGGCCGCCGGGGTGCTGGGCGAGATCGTCGATGCGGTCAGCCAGTGGAAGACCGTCGCTGCCCGCCAGGGCCTGTCGGCGGCCGATATCGACGGCATGCGACGCGCCTTCGTCACGCTCGAGGAAGTCGACGTCTAAGCAGCACAGGCGAGCAGCGGCGCCGGCGCACAACCGCGTCACACCGGCTTGCCCGGCGGCGGGAATCGTCGCCGGTGGGACGCATCGGCGCCACGACCCTGCCGGTATTGCGGACGACGAGTGCCTGAGAACGTCGCCGGAACCGCTAGGCCTTGATGAGTTGGTGGGCGCGCTGGAACGACACGCCCAGAAGGTCGCCGATGTCTCGCACGGTGATTCCTGCGGCAGCGAGCCGCTGGGCGAGGCTTCGAACGTCCTCCGCCAGACGGGCCTCAAGTTTGTCGCGTTGGTGCCGCGTCGATGAGATGGCGGCGACAGAGGCTGCTAGGTCGATTCCGCCGACGTCCGCAACGTCGATCGTCACCCGGATGTCGTGCACGCTGGCGTCCGTCGTTAGCGCGATCGATTCAGTGGCCATCCGCGGCACATCACGGAAGCGCCTGGCCTGGGTCGTGACGTCGAGCTCCGGGATGTCGATGACCCACCAGCGGCCGTCGCGCGTCACGCGCGCGGTGTACGTCCTCATGTCACCGTCCCTTAACAATCGCACGAAGCCACGTGCTTGCGGATGTTCCTCAGGACACCGGCTGAGATCGTCCTGTGCCCGTCAGGGATCACGTAGGTGTGCCTTCCGGTTGGGCACGCCCACTTGGTATGTGAGCCCACTTTCTGATCGGTTGGCGACCACCCCTGTTTTCGCAGCCACCGGACTGTTGTGCGCGCCGGCTCTTCCGAGATCATCATAGTCGAGCAGACTCGACGAAAGAAAGTAAAGCGCGATAGACAAAGACGCCGTTGTG
>JBIQML010000011.1:3684-4939 GCA_044463405.1 Nakamurella lactea
CCGTGCCGAACGGTCCGTCACCGCGCTCTCGGACCTACGCCAGTTCGCCGCGCACTTCGACGCCCAGCGCCAAGGGTGAATCCCGCGAACACAACGCGATGCGGCCTCGCAGCGCGACGATCTGGCTGACCGGTGTCGGGTCGCAGCAGCGGCAAGCACCCCCAAGGCGCACAAATGCGCACACTGTGCAAAGCTGTGCGCCGCGCGCTATCCTCATAGGTGAGGTGGTGGACATGCCGACGGTTGCGGATTTGGACAGGACACTGGCCGACGCGGGAATCGCGGTCGACGCGGCCAGCCTCCTCGACGCACTCGCTCAGGTGGGCGAGATGCGCCTGGTCGAAAACGATGCCCCCGGGCCGGCTTTGACCGCGGCCGAGGAGGACGTTCTGGCCCGGTACTCCGGCGCCGATGCTGACGCGGCGGCGCCCGTGCGGGCCCGCGCCCATGCCGCGGCACGGACGGTGCTGCTGTATCCCCACGCGTTCACCACGGCGGACGTCGCGCAGCTACTGAAGGTCAGCACCAGCAGAATCAGGCATTTGACGCGGGAACGCCGCCTGTACGCACTGCCGACGGGTCGGCGCAGCGGCCTACGCTTCCCTGGGTGGCAATTCGACGAGGGCGGGCCCGTCCCGGGCATGGCCGTCGTGCTGGATGCGCTTCCCTCCGATATGCACCCTCTAGAGGTGGCCGGGTTCTTCACCACCCCAACGCCGGATTTGGCGGTCGATGACGGCGAACCGGCCACCCCACTACGGTGGCTGCGCTCCGGCGGTGACCCTGCTGTTGTCGCCGAACTGGCGTCAGCGATCGACGCCGCCGCATAGTGGCGAAGCTGCCGCTACCTCCGCCGGTCGACCAGCTGCGAAGCTTGGGCGGGAGCCACCCGTGGGCAACGGATGTGCCGGAAGTGCTGTGGCGGATCCGGCGCGGCGCGGGACGCTTCCCCTCGGGCTGGGACGGCTTCCGACACATGGGGCCGCTCCCGTCTGCCCGGTTCGACCCGCACCATCCGCCGACGCACGAGCAGACCGAATGCGTCGCGTACTTCGCCGCGACCTGGCAAACATGCCTCGCCGAGGTGTTCCAGGCAACGCGCGTTGTCAATGTCCGCCGCGGCGACCCGTTCATCACCGGTGTGCGCCCCACCCGGCCGCTGCAACTCTTGGATCTGCGCGGCGACTGGCCGATCCGAATCGGCGCGTCGCACCACATCAACACCGGCCGGAAAGACCACTGCCGTGCGTGGGCG
>JBIQML010000011.1:5039-23471 GCA_044463405.1 Nakamurella lactea
GGGAGGGGCACTCGTCGCGCTGGGGTGCCCGGCCGGAGGCGGGGGCGCCGAGTATGACGCAGTCCTCGAGCGATGCGGAGCGGGCAAGGTGCGCCCGTCGGCGCGGGCGTCGGGGAATTCCGGGTCGGATTCCCGCACGGTCTCCCGGTTCGGTGTCGGCAGGCTCGGGCGACGAGGCGACCGGCTGTAGCTGCGGGGTGCCTCGCCCGCGCCAACCGCGGAGCCCGCGCCCACCGCGGAGCCCGCGCCCAGCACGGAACCAGCACCAGCACCGCCACCAGCACCAGCACCGCCACCAGCACCAGCACCGCCACCAGCACCAAGCACGGAACCAGCAACAGCACCAGGAACAGCGCCGCCAGCCCCGGATCCAGAACCAGAACCAAGACCAGAAACGCCCCGCGGCTCCCGCTTCTTCATCTCCCGGTCGGCGGCCCGACCGGCGGCCCGACCGTCGCGCATCGCGGCCTTCTCGGCCTTCTCCGCGGCGCGGTGTTCGCGCCGGGTCTTGGGTACTTCCGGCGCGTACCCGTAGCCGTACCCGTAGCCATAGCCGTATCCGTATCCGCGCGAGCCGCGGGCCGGCACGAAGTTCAGCACGCTGCCCAGCATCGCGGCGCCGACGGACGCCAGGCGCTGCATCGCGCCGGCGACCTGGTCGCGGGTGGTCTTGCCGAAGCGCACCACGAGGATCGCGCCGTCGGTCTGGGCGGCGACGAGGGCGGCGTCCGTCACTGGCAGCAGCGGGGGCGCGTCGACGATCACGATCTGGTAGCGCCGGCGCAGCTCTTCCAGCACGGCGGCGAACGAGGTCGACTGCAGCAGTTCGGCGGGGTTCGGGGGAACGGAGCCGGACGTGATCACATCCAGCCCGTCGCCGCCCCACGGCTGAATGACGTCATCCAGGGTGGCCCGCCCGATGAGGACGGTGGTGAGGCCGACGGATTTCTCCAGCTTGAGGTACGTGGCGGCGCGCGGTCGGCGCAGGTCGGTCTCCAGCAGGGCGACGCGTTGCCCGCCCTGCGCCAGCGAGATGGCGAGGTTCACGGCCGTCGTCGACTTGCCCTCGGAGGGTACGGCGGAGGTGATGGTGAAGATGCGGGACGGCTTGTCGGCGTCCACGAACTGCAGGTTGGTGCGCAGCACCCGGAACGATTCGACCCGGCCGGAGGTCTGCGCGATCTGCGTCACCAGCGGGCTCTTGGGGGCGTCGTTGTCGGCCATGATGGCGCCGAGCGGCGCGGATTGCGTCATCTCTTCGAGCAGGCCGGCGGACTTCACCGTGTTGTCCAGCGTCTCGCGCAGCACGGCGAGCCCAAAGCCAAGGAACAGCCCCAGCAGCGCGCCTAGGCCGATGTTCAGCGCCGGTTTCGGCGCGACAGGCGTGGAAGGCAGCGGGGCGGCGTCCACGATCGTCGCCTTGATCGGCGTCTGGCCCTGCGGGGTGGCGCCCTCCAGCTCGGGCACGTACGACGAGAACACCTCGGCGAAGGTCTGCGAGAGTTGTTGCGCGCGCGCCGGGCTCGGGTCGGTGGCGGTGATCTCGATGATCACGGTGTTGGGCAGGGCGGTCGCCGAGATTTCGTCCAGCAGGTCCGCCGGGCTCTGGGCGATCTGCAGCTTGTCGACCACCATCTGCGCGACGGCGTTGCCCTCGATCAGGTTGGCGTACGAGGCGGTGCGGGTGGACGAGAACTGCGCGCCCTGCAGCGCGTTGATGTTCGGGTCCGAGACGGGGGTGGACACGAAGAGCCGGGTGGTGGACGCGTATTGCGGCGTGGTGAGGACGGTGACCACGGCGCCGCCGGCGATGCCGATCAGCAGGAGCGCGACGATCATCAGCCACCGTCGACGCATCACGGCCAGGTAGTCACGTAGTTCCACCGCAAGAATCCCCTATCGAGTCTGCGGGCTCGGGGTGGGTGCCACTAGGTATGACGCTTCCCTCGTGTCCGCGCGTTCCGCACCGCCGGGCGCCGTCGTGTGGGCGCCGCGGTGCAACACCTTCGCCGCGACCGGCCGCGCAACCCGGTCTGAGCCGGCACGGCCCGGAACAGCACTGTGCGGGCCAGGTGAACTCCTGACCCGCACAATGCTATCCGTTAAGCGGACGATGTCCGTGATTACGCGTGATGCGTGGATCCGCGGCGCTTGGTGGCTCCCAACCAGATCAGGCCGGCGCCGATCACCAGGGCGAGACCGCCGCCCAGCGCACCGAAGGTGATCATGGTGCTGTTGATGCCGGTGTAGCTCAGGCCGCCCGCGGCCTGGGTGGTGACCGCGCCGGTCGCCGCCTCGACCTGGATGGTGGTGGTGGTGACGTGACCGCTGGTCTCGCCGACGGCGGTGACCACGGCGGAGCCGACCTGGTCGAGCTTCAGCACGAGGGAGAAGTTGCCGTTGGCGTCGGCCTGCACGCGGGCCACCAAGGTACCGGCCGGTGCCGCGACAAAGGCCGCGCCGGCGGCGCGCAGCGCCTGGCTGCCTTGGGTCGAGTAGATGTCGACCCACTCGAACGGGTCGTAGCCGGATCCGAAGACCGTCACTTGGCCGCCGGGCGTTACCGCCGGGGTGTTGGGCACCAGGTCTTGCGCTGAGGTGGTCGGCGCCGACGTGCTAGTGGACGTGGCGGTCGAAGTGGGCGTCGAGGTACCGGTCGTGGACGCCGGCGGGTAGTCGGCGGCGTTAGACATGGCCGGCAGCGCCAGCATCATCAAAATCGCGGCGGCCCCTGCCGTCAACAGTCGCTTCATCAGCCTGAATACCTTCCGCTTGTCGCCACCGCGCGGTGGCTCTCCGTGCATGGACCGGGCCCGATTTGCGCAAGCGAGGTCGATTCGTACAGTAACTCATCGGCAGCCGGGTTGGGTAGTGAAGATCGGCTTGTCCGGTAATTACCACGTACCAAGATCACTAAATCGTTATCGAACGCGGCTGGCGCAGCACAGGAGCCGGGTATGACGCCGTCCTCGGGCTGCGCGGCGCCCAGTAGTGGCGGTCGCCGCTAGTAGAGCTCGAGGGAGAAGTCGGCGCCGAGCGCGCGGTACAGCTCGCGGGCGTGGGCGGCCTCGGTGCTCAGGGCTTCGATCAACCGTTCCCTGGGGAAGGCGACATCGTCCAGCGAGGGCAGGCCGGCCTCGTCGCGGGCCTCGGCCTGGTCGGCGTCGGACAGGCCCAGGATGTGCTCGTATACCTCGGGCACGGGCTGGCCTGACTCGTCGACCGGGTATCGGTAGGCGAATTCCGGAGCTTCCACGGCGAGGCTGGTGATGAGGACGGCGTCATTCTCGGGGGTGAAGCGGACGTAGGTGCCGATCGGGAAGTCGTCGATACCGATGCGGACCAGCGCGGTGTCCTCGCCGCGCAGCCGCGTGGCGGCGGCCTCCCATTGGAAGGCGGTGCGGGCGAGGTCGCCGACCGTCTTCCAGGTGGGCCATTGCGACTCGCCGCCGACGGTGAGGTCCATGCCGACCTGGCTGAGGCCCGGTGTCCAATCGACCGTGCCGGCGCGGCGCTGGTCCAGGTATTCGGAGATGGGGACGGTGTCGCCGCCGGTGCCGTAATACACCAGCAGCCGGAGGCGGTCGGTCTCGTCGGGGCTCGTCATGATCTAGGCAATATATCCGCGGAGGCAGCCGATGGCTTCGGCGAGTTCCGAGGCGAGTTTGTGGTACATGCCCGCGCCGTCGGGGTAGTACTGGCTCACCGCGACGTCGTACACCCCGGGCTTGGCGGGCAGAGCCGGGCGGCCGCGCTGGCCGGGCCCCCGGGGTATCGCCGGCTTTGCGGACAATGGCCGGCTGATCACGCCCCGGTAGCTGTAGGCGATGACGTAGGTGCCCGCCTTGTCCTGAGTCCCGCCTGGGTCGCCCGACTTGTTACGGGCTGCGTTCTCGATTTGCGCGGTGCGCCCCGCGGTAACTGCGCTTTGAATCTTGCCCGGGACGTCGGCGCCGGGAGCGAGCATCGAGCTGAATTTGGACCGGCGCACGTTGGGAATGGTGAAGCAATACCCTTCGTAGCTGTGGCCGTCCAAGACGTGCCGCACCTTGTTGCCGGGCAGCCCGATCTTCGCGACCCGCTCGTCGTAATTCTTGGCGGCAACGGCCGGGATGGTGTACGTCGCCAGCAGCGGGTAGCTGCCACCGAAGTCGTTGGTCAGGCCTGCGGGTTGCACGTGGTTCCGGAAGTTCTGCACCTGGACCAATCTGGTGGCCCAGGTGTAGCCGGCGGCGGTGCTGGCCACCTCGATGTACCGCTTGGCGGCCGTCGCCGTGTACATCGTGCCTTTCTGCTGGGTGGCGCATTCGTCGAGCAGGGCGGTCTTGTCGGCTGCCGACATGCCTTTGGCGTGCCCAGTATCGATGACGTCCGCCAGTTGGGTCCAATTCTTCCACTTCTGGCTGACGTTCTGGATCTTCAGTTGCAGGTCCGCGGTCTCGGCCACCTCTTTGAGAGGCGCGGCTTTGAGCCCATCGACCAGCTTCTTCACGTCGTCCTGCGCCCAGGCGTGCGTCACGCACGCCTCAACCAACTGGGCCAGCAGTGGGAAGTTCGGCTGCTTTGTGTGGAACGCGTTGAAGAGCAGCGCAATCTTCGAAAAGTCCGTCCATGTCTTCTTCACCTGGGTCAGCTGGGCCTGCAGTGCTGCCGAGTCGCCCAGCCCGGCGAGCACCTTGGCGTCGCAGCCGGTCGCCAGGGCGAGCGCCTGCGGCGCGGTCAGCGAGCAGGTGACGCATGCGGTCAGATACTTCGACGCGGTGGTCGGCACGCCCGCCTTCCCGAGGACGGACTGGATGTTCGCGACGGACCACGGCTCGGCGTCCCGAGTCAGCAGCGCCGCCATCGCGGGCACCATCGCCTGCCGCCCGTAGAAGAGGTCGAAGCGAGCGGGGTCGAAGGGCGTCCCCAGTTCGGCGCGATGCGCGGCGGCGTAGGCGACCTTCGGCCAGACCTTGGCCTGTGCGTCGAGCCACGGCACGATGCTGGCGTCGGCGTTGCGCAGCTCCAGCAGCGTCTGGGCCTTGGCCTCGTCCCCGCCGGCGAGCGCAGTGGCCCACCGCTCCTCCGGGGTGGGCTCGGGGGTTGCGGCTTCCGGTGTGGCGCTGCCCTGCGCGGGCGCCGTCTCTGCGGATGACGGAGCAGCGGCCGCCGCTCTCGCGGCGGCTCTACGTTGGCGGCGGTTCATCGGCGGCGCGGGCGACGCTTCTGCAGGCCCCGGCGCCTCGGCGGGCGCCTCCGCGGTAGCGGGCGCTTCGGCCGGGGTTTGGGCAGGTGCGGGTGCCTCAGCTGCGGCTGGCGCGGGTGCCGGTTCGCCGTGGGCGGCCGCCGCTCTCGCCGCTGCTCGGCGTTGGCGACGGTTCATGGGCGCCGCCGCCACTGCAGCGCCACCTGTACCTGGGGCTCGCCGAATGGTGCCCGCTGTCGCCGGGCCGGCGAACGAGCGGCGAAGTTCGAGTGGCACCGGCCGGGTGCGCGGTTGCTCGGCGGCATCGACCGCCGCTGGCGTCCGACGGAGCGCGCTGAGCACCCGTTCGGCGGAGCGATCCGCGGCGGCCTCGGCAGGGTCGTCGGCACGGCCCACCGTCAGGCCGCCGGCACCAGCACCACCACGGTCCGCCCCGGACCGCTGCGCCGCCACATGGCTCAGTTCGTGGGCCAGCACCCGCTGCCCCTGCGGCGACGACGGCCGGTAGGCGCCGGGCGCGAAGTAGATGTCGTCGCCGTGGGTGAAGGCGGTGGCCTGGATGGATCGAGCCACAGACCCGGCCTCCGCGTCGTGATGCACGCGAACGCTGCTGGTATCGATGCCGAGCTGGGCGCCCATCGAGTCGCCCATGCCGGTCGGTAGCGGCTCGCCGCGTCCGCGACGCCGGCGCAGAACCGGGGCGATCGCGTCGTCGACATTCGCGCCGCCGAGCGGATCGTCACCGTCTCGGAGCCGACGGAGTGCGGCGGGGTTGCCGTGGCCGGTCGAGTCGGCCGCCGCAATCGACATGGGAAAGATGGTGAATGCGGGGGATGCAAGAGGGGCGTGCGGCTCTGGAACCTGCCCAGTCTGCGGAGCTTCGACGGCTTGTGTCTCGGTTGCCCGCGCGAGTTCTGGCATCGCTCTGCCTTTCGATGGTCCCGCACCGAACTGCTTCACCGGGCGCAGCCACGGTGGAAGCAGACCCGCGTGACGTTACCTGTGACCACTGCCGATGTGTCAAGAAATTGCCGGCTCCGCTCAGGTCAGCTCGAAGCGTGCACAAGCCGGCGGGCACGCGGCAGCAACGTCATCGCACCTGTAACGGGAGCAACTGCGGCGCGGCGAAGAGCTCGTGAGTTCTACGGTGTTGCCGACATTTCCGCAGGCCGCGCCGTGTCATTGACTTGACCGCCCTCGGCCCGATGGGCATCATCAATTTGTTCCGGGGGGTAATAAATGGCGCCGATGCGTCGATTGATCGAGTGAACCGTGTTCGTCGTTGGGTGAGGAGGCTTCGTGGACGTGTCGCCCATGGCCTCGCGTTCTCGTGCTTCGGACTCATATTCAGATGCGACACCCGTCGATGGCAATGACTTAGAAGCGCCTTCACTGCCCGCGGAAGCGCCGTCCCCCCGCCCGGCGACACCTCGTCAGTCCACCGTCGAGCCGCGTTGGCAGTGGCGGTACCGCACAGTGGTCGCGGCCACGGACGTAGTGGTGATCGCGCTGGCCGTGATGGCTGGTCAGCTCATCAGATTCGGTGTCAACGAGCCCGGTGTCTCGGGGCTCAAGGTGGAACTCTCCTACACGGCGCTGTCGGTGATTCTCGCCGCGGCGTGGAATGGCAGTCTTGCGATGAGCGGCGCCTGGCATCGAAAGATCATCGGCACGGGCACGCTGGCGTATGGCAAGGTCGCTAAGGCGACATTCCTGGTGTTCGGCCTCCTGGCGGGCGTCTCGTATCTGGGCAAGTTGGAGATCGCGCGCGGCTATGTGGCGATCACGCTGCCGGTGGGCCTGGTGGTGCTGCTGCTGGGGCGGATGTGCTGGCGGGCGTGGCTGCTGCGGGCCAGGCGCCAGGGGCGGTTGATGAGCCCCACGGTGGTGGTGGGCAGCGGGGAGCGGGCGTTGGCGTTGGCCAGGCAGCTCACCCGGGAGCCGCTGGCCGGCTATCGCGTGGTCGGCGTGTGCGTCCCCGAGGATGACGCCGCCCTTGTGGCCGGCGAGTTCCAGGTGCTGGGCTCGTTTGAAGACGTGCTCGCTGTTGCGCAGCGCACGGATGCCGCGATCATCGCAGTAGCGCAGACGGATGCGCTCTCCCCGGAGCAGATTCGGCAGCTTTCCTGGTCACTGGAAGAGACTGACCTGGATCTAGTGGTCGCCCCGATGCTCAGCGACATCACCGGGCCGCGTATCCATTCGGAACCGGTTCCCGGACTGCCACTCGTGCACATGCAGCGTCCGCAATTACACGGCCCGCAATTGTGGATGAAGACCGCGTTCGACTACTGCGCGGCGTTCATCGGGCTGATCGTCCTCTCCCCGCTGTTCCTAGCCGTCGCGATCGCCATCAAACTAGATGATGGCGGCCCGGTGTTCTTCCGGCAGGAACGGGTCGGCTTAGGGCAGGAACCGTTCCGCATCTGGAAGTTCCGGTCGATGAGGGCAGGCAGCGACCTTATTACGCCGCCGGAAACCGGCGTGGCACCGATATTCACCAAGTACCACGATGATTCCCAGGTGACGAGGGTCGGCAGGTTCATTCGCAAAACGTCACTGGACGAATTGCCGCAGTTGCTGAATGTAATTGCAGGGCACATGAGTTTGGTCGGCCCACGACCCCTGCGCTTGTGGGAAGGAGCGCAGATAGAAGGATTTGTACAAAGACGAACACTGGTGAAACCTGGGCTCACCGGACTGTGGCAAGTGTCGGGACGTTCCGAGGTTACTGGTCCACAGGCAGCACGCCTTGATCTGGTGTATGTCGAGAACTGGACATTTACAGAAGATATCGGCATACTATTGCGGACGGTAAGCGAATTAACGGCACGCCGAGGCGCCCATTAATGCCAGATTCCGACACGGACAAGTGAGTGATGATGGTCGCAGGAGCGAGGACGCGTTGATCGAAGCTATTCGCCAAAAAGTAACGTCGGAACCGATTGAAACGGGTCTTGCGACATTCCTCAACCCGTATTCGTATCTAAAACTGCGACGTGCACCCGAATTGTATTCAGAAATGAACGCCATATATATTGACGGGATCGCTCTCGTCATGGCACTACGTCTGGTCGGCATTAAAGTATCGCGTAGAAGCCTCGATATGACGAGTCTTGCGCCGCACGCACTGCGTTCTGCAGCCGAGAAAGGCTGGAACATTATCCTAGTTGGCGGCCGCGATGGCGTGTCCGAAAAAGCGGCAAAGATTTTGTGCAACCACCTCGACATTCCGCGCGCAAAGGCATATTCGGGATACTTTCGAAGCGAGAGCGCCCGAGCGGAAGTGGTCAGCCAAATTGTACGATCGAATCCTTCGCTCGTTCTCGTTGGAATGGGAGCAGTGATGCAAGAGCAGCTTATGATTCAATTAAAACGCGAAGGTCATAGAGGCATCGTGTACAGTTGTGGAGGCTTTCTTCATCAAACAGCGCTCTCTGGCTCCAGCCAGTACTATCCACCAGTAATCGATACGCTTCATATGCGATGGATGTGGCGCATGCTTAAGGAGCCCAGTACAATCCACCGATATTTGGTTCAGTACCCGAAATTCCTAGCGGCCTTTGCTGCAGATGTAATTGGTCTTAACCTTAAGTGAACTGTTCAATGAAATTTGCTTTCTCAAAGACAATCCTCCCCAGTGGAATAGCGGATGGGCGCGCGTCGCGAATCGTTAACTCTACCGAACCACCGACGATAGAACGTGCCGGCCAAGTATGAGTGCCATAAATAGAAGGCCCGACATCGGTGCCCCGCACGGAACCTTCAGATTAGCGACGGAATATCCACATCCTAACAGTCGCCATTGGATGTATCTTCCTTTGTCCTATCTCTGCTTCTGGGTTCTGGGCGTTGGATTTATTTGGTGGGTGGTTGTACCGCCTGTTGTCTATGCAGCCACGAAACCGCGGATGCCCAAACTGGGTGTACTTCCGTTACTGTTGTCAATTGTCTTGCTTGGCTCCCTCACGGTCAACTTTATCGGGGGCGCGGCGAGAAGCGACCACGTTGCAGGCGCTGCGTATTCGGTCTTGTTTTGGCTCGCAACGGCGCTATTGCTGGCCGTAATATCGGAAAGGGCCGTAAGCGAGCAATACTGGATCTTAAGGGGCCTCATAATTGTCGGCGGCGTCGGCGGGTTGATCGGCCTAGCGGGCCGGGTAGTGGGGCCACGCGGATTGGAAAGCGTCTTGCTACCGGTCGGTCATCTCCTCACTGATCGATACGGCTTCAGCGCCTGGACTCGCCTAATGCTCTATGAGCCGACCTGGTTTAACGGGCCTGCATATCGTAGCGCGGGGTTGCAGGCAGAAGCGGCATGGTCAGGGGGGTTCTCACTGGTCATTCTAGCAATTTGCGTGCTGAAGTATGAATGGCTCCGGCAAAACGGAATGAAGAAGTGCGTTTGGCTTTGCCTCTCTGCTCTGAACGGCGTTGCAATTGTCCTATCGTACAGTAGATTATCCATAATGATGATGATTATTCTAGTCGCCGCCGTTTTGGCTCGTCTAATCGCGAAGGCGGGGATTTTACTAGTTTGGCAAATAGGCTTGGCATTGACGCTTTTGGTAGCAAATTTTCAAAGCATTACGCATACTCTGCAATACATCAATGAGGCTCGTGCCGGTTCGGCAGATGCGAGGCTTTTGTCGTACGTAGGCGGACTTTCTGCTCTGTCAGACGCGCCGGCGGCGTCGTGGATAGTTGGATTAGGAGCCAAACCATTCACTACGTCAATGGGATACGGCGCAGGCTCGGAAAGTACATTAGTCAGCCTGTTAGTTCGTGGCGGGATATTAGCGGTCGCGCTATTTGTGACGTTTGGTTGTGCGTCCATCGTCGTTGCCAAGAGACGTGCCAGATTTGATCAGTCGATTTTGTTAATCATTGTCTTAACACATGCTCTTATAGAAGATCTGGACATCGGGACCCTTACAATTTTTGCATGGTTCGCTGCAATCTGCGTCGGGGCAGATGCCACGCGCAGCATAGACAATGCTGTCATTACGCCCCGAATCATAAATCGTGTAGTCTCGTTCGGATCTGTTCATAAATCGATTGCAATGCAGCCACTCCCTGGTCGATGTCGAAACCAGTATCCGCTAGGCGACGACGCGCAAGGTCCGACGCTGTGGTTCGATCGAGAACTGGGGACGATGTCAGGGCCCGCACCCAGGGCTCGACTTCGCCGACTGGGCAGAACTTGACAAGATCAGTTACTGCACATTCACGCGTCACGGTAGAACTGACAATCGACGGGAGCCCGTTTGCCTGCCACTCGATAACCACATTGGGCAAACCCTCATAGAGGGAAGGAAGCATGGCAAGGTCGAGTGCGGAAAGGACTTCGGCCACGTCTTGACACTCACCTAAGAAGGTTATGTTCTGGCTGAGCCCAAGGCACCGAACGTAGCGGATCACTGAGTTCTGTAGGGGGCCCGCCCCTACGAGAACAAGGTGAAGCTCCGGATTGCGGCTACATGCTTCGGCAAACACGTCGATTAAGAATTTGTGATTCTTCTGGGCGTTGAAGCTGCCGACATGACCAACAAGAGTAGCGCGATCGTTGATTCCGAGTTGCGTACGAACGCGACGTCTAGATTCTGCGTTAAACGCGTATGAAGATAAGTCTCTTCCATTGTGCAGTACCGTGAATGCGGCACTACCAAATAGCCATCGTCCTGCATCTTGGTCGCACGCGAGACGATCAGTCGTGAGAATGTGCATTACAGGCCTAAGGACGCGATCGTAGATTTGGTGGGTGCCCGACGTATTTCGCGAATGAACAATACGCACCCGCGTATGCGTGCCCACCGCTGCCGCCAAGTCCAGAGCGACGGTGCCACTATTGCCGTTGATGTGTATGGCGTCGAAACCTTCGCGGTACAACAGTCGTCTTAATGCCCAAAAAAAATGGATAGGGCGCGATCTCCTAGACGGTACTTCATGAACTTTTAATCCCAATTTCGATATTTCGTCCAGCATTTGTGCTGGTGTACGTTCAAACGCAAGAGTATGAAAACTGGAATCGGGCAATGTGATTCGCGCAAAGTATTCCCTCATCCATGACGTGATTCCGTCGCGAAGTATGCCGTTTGTGCTATAAACGAGAACCTTCACTTAGGATGCCTCATTTCTACGACCGGCAGGTAACCGTCATATTTACCCTATCACGAGCGCAAAGCAGCGCCGCGCCGAGAACGTACGCGATCTAAAGTGTTGCAAATGAGACGGCGTGTGCGAGGGAAGCACAGGCAAACCAGCACGTAAAAAGCCGCGCAACCTACAAGACCAAGAACCGACCATCCGAACCTGCCCGCAGCAATTGACGCAAACCACCAGGATACAATGCCAACTAGTGACGTTGAAATCAGAGGCGCGCAGACATTCTTCAGTGTTCGCAGCAGCCCTATTCGGATGACTGCAAAGGTTAGCGCCTGGTTAATGAGTATTGAAACAATGCGAATGCAAGCACTCACAATAACCAACGTCGTGAAGCCGTCATGAGCGGCAACGTAGATCGCCGGAATCATAACGGCCATATATACACACTGGGCGAGTAGTGAAATTCGCGGCCGGCCTAAAGAGCGGAAGATCTCGCTGGAAAAATGAGAAAATACAGTTATAAAGCTACTCGACAGTGCCCAAGTTCCCAGCATTAGGGCCGCGTCGCCCCACTGTGGACCAAAAAAAGCGTACGTAATAGCCTCACGATAAAAAAACGTCACGACGCCCACAGGAAGCAATACAACGGAAGCGACAAACTGAAATTGTAAAAAGAAAGTGCGATGGGCTTCAGGTTGAAGTTGTAGCCGAGATAGCGCGGTGAAAAGGATGGGCGTTGTTGCGTTGGTTATCAAAGCAAAGCCCGCGTTCACAACCACGATCGGCTCCCGATAAAGACCAAGTTCGTGTGCCGAGAGTAGGCTGCCAACGACGAACGTACCTGTCCAAAGGGTCGCCCAAATCGACAGGGATTCAAGTAACGACCAAAAGCTGAACGTGAACATGTCTCGTAATAGCGAAAATGAAAACGATAAGCTGGGTTTCCAGGGCGACGCGCGCGTTAAGGCGAACGCACTGGCAGTGGCCGCGCACAGAACTCCAATGATCAGTGACCAGTACCCAAAGCCGGCAAGCGAAAGCGGCACCGCAGAACCGAGCGGGACCGCTGCAACGCCAATCCGAATAGGAAGCAATTTTCGGTACGCGAAAGCGCGGTGAAAGAGCGCCTCTTGTGTTCCTGAAAGTACGGCTAGTGGCAGTGAAAGCGAGGTGACCGCGATTGGTACCCCTAGCCCTGGATTGCCGACAACGGCGGCGACGGTATCGCGGAATATGATGAGTCCGCCAATCATCGCGGTCGCAACAGCGAGGCTAGCCCAAAATGCGACATTTGCTGAACGGTATAACATCGTCGTGTCAGCAAAGCTGTGCTGTATTAGGAATTTCTGAAACCCCGCGTCAGAGAACGTTTGCGCAAAACTGGCAACCATGAGAACCGTGGCTAGGACTCCGAATGCCTCCGGCGCCAGGATTCTAGCTAGAATCAATTGAGTGATAGGTGCGATCACTCTGGAAAGCAGCTCGGTAAGAAGTGACCATTTCGCGGCTCCTCGTACGGTGCCGTTGATTTCGAACGGCGCAAGCGACGCGCTTTCAGTCGCCGATGGGTCGTCTTCTGGACGTTGCATACAAGCACTCGCCAGCTAGCGGCTGTTTTCAGCGAGCGATATCCAGGATCCAAGCCTACGGTCCGCGCCGTGCGGGCTGAATGGTATAACACCGGACGTCGGGTAAAGAGTTGCTTCCGAGAACAGCGCATTGTCGACGCCATCGAAAAAGTCAATGCGAATAAAGGGCAAACCTTTGGACAAACGCTTCGCCAAACAAACCATTTGATCAAAAAAGCGCGGCTTCGGCGGCAGACACGCATATGGCGCGTAGTCCGTTCGTCCGAAATCGCATATGGTCCAATCAAGGTTTACAAACATGAAGCGAGCCTGCCGCCCATCATGCATATCCTGTTGAACGTTCAGAAACCGGGGAACGCCATGGAAGCAAAAGAACTTGTAATCGATGATTGAGCGTTCCCGCCGGCGGGGATGACCAGCTGATTCAGATGAGCCAGACGATTCTGCAGTTTGGGTTAGACCGGGCAAAAGCGTTTCGGCGAGAATGCGGGGCTTCACGTTCTTGTATGGCCATTCGCGGCCTATCAAGTAGAAGTTGCGGGCGAGAGACCGGCTCAGCCGCTTTCGGGCCAGCTCTAAGTCGAAGGTCGATCTGTCCCGGCACATAATAGCGCTTCCCGAATCATGTGTACATTTTAGCACGAATTGTCGGGGAAGGCGACTAAAGTCAATATCGTCAAATGTGTCCCATATTCCAAGGGTGGGAATGACATACTGGCTACCGATTACCTCGGACACCCACTTCTTGGCGCTGTACTTGTCGACCATAGTTGTATACATTGTGCGGCGATCATAAAGCTTAAGCCACTGAAGCTTTTCGTTGAATGTCGAAGGACTCCGGAGGTTCAGTCGCCTGCCGAGAAATATAAAATAAAACAACTTTAGGTACGTTTTGTCGTCAAGATGTCTGAGTGCCGGGATTAGATTATATAGCGCCTTGGCTTTAATTCTCGGCGTGATATTGCGTACAGCCATCCAATTGTAACCTTCCGCCGGTGCTAGGTAGCACATATCGCGTCATGGGGACTCGGCCGTTTGAAAATGATGTCGGTTGAAACCTCCTGATCGATATCCTGCGCCGGGATACTGTGGACCGCGTTGGCGTCGGGTCGCTAGACCGGATCGTCGCGGTAATTTGCGTACCAGTCGACGAACGCGCTCACACCTTGCTCGATTGTTGTGCTTGGTCTGAACCCTGTCAACGTCGTTAGAAGGTCGGGGCTTGCAATTGTATCGATGATGTCGCCTGCCTGCATGGGAAGCATCCTTTTCTGTGCCTTGACTCCGAGTGCATCTTCAATTGCGGCAACAAGGCGCAATAAGGGTACGCCGTGGCCGCCTGCAATGTTCACGACTCGCCATGGCGCGATTGGTGAGGCTGAATCTGGCGTACTGGAGTTGATGCCAATACCGCCGGGCCTTGGTATTAGATCGCAAAGTCGAACGATAGCCTCGACAAGATCGTCGATGAAGGTAAAGTCACGCGACATTCGTCCGTATCCGTAGATTTCGATCTCTTCGCCGCGGATAATTCGATCTACAAACTTGAAAAGGGCCATATCTGGTCGACCCCATGGGCCATAGACCGTGAAGAAGCGGAAGCACGTGGTCGGTATATCGAATAGATGCGCGTAGGAATGACTTATCGCCTCGCAGGCACTCTTTGTGGCTGCGTAGAGCGAGATTGGGAATGCGATCCGTGCGGTCTCAGCGAAAGGCCGTGTTTGGTTTCCACCGTAGACAGACGATGTCGAGGCAAGGAGTAGATGACTCGGGACGTTGTTACGCAGTGTCTCCAGCAGGTTGACGGTACCCGTGATGTTTGCGCTAAGGTATGCAGATGGGTTGTCGATACTGTAGCGGACGCCCGCCTGTGCTGCGAAATGTATGACCAGCTCCGGTCTATGTTGCTCGACTGTGTTTCTCAACAGATCTAGGTCTTCCAGCATCCCCTCGACGCTGACGAACGAGCTATACTGGCGTAGTATTGCGTCGCGGCGACGTTTTAGGTATGGATCGTAATATTCGGTGAAACCGTCGTAACCGATCACGGCGAAGCCGGAATCAAGAAACCGCTTCGCGGTATGAAAGCCGATGAAGCCAGCAGATCCGGTTATGAGCACTGGATTGTGTTTGCCTTCTGGCCTATTATTTTGCAGAGCGTCGTTCATATGCTGATTATCCATTGTTGAATATGTCTCGTGTGTAGACCTTAGTCTCCACGTCGTCGAGTTCGGGCTGATGGCGGTTAGTGACGATGATATCCGCTGTGGATTTGAAGTGGTCGATGTTGCGAACAATGTCGGAGCCGAAGAACTCCAGACCGGGTAGTTCTGGTTCGAAGACGATCACCTTGATGCCCTTCGCTTTGATACGTTTCATCACGCCTTGAATCGAGGAGGCGCGGAAGTTGTCGGAACCGGACTTCATTATCAGGCGGTAGATGCCGACCGTCCGAGGGTTGCGGCGCATGATGTCGTCGGCGATGAAATCTTTACGAGTGCGGTTGGCGTCTACAATCGCACCGATCAGATTCTGGGGGACGTCGCTGTA
The DNA here is from genome assembly GCA_044463405.1 of Nakamurella lactea. Taxonomy (GTDB): domain Bacteria; phylum Actinomycetota; class Actinomycetes; order Mycobacteriales; family Nakamurellaceae; genus Nakamurella; species Nakamurella lactea_B. Next base: position 20,475 of record JBIQML010000011.1, read on the forward strand.
GTTGGCGAGGAGCTGCTTGGTGTCCTTGGGCAGGCAGTAGCCGCCGTAGCCAAAAGACGGGTTGTTGTAGTGGCTGCCGATGCGCGGGTCGAGACAGACGCCCTCGATGATGTGGCGGGTATCGAGTCCGCGGATGGCAGCGTAGGTGTCAAGTTCGTTGAAGAACGCCACGCGCAGGGCCAAGTAGGTATTCGAGAATAGTTTAATGGCTTCGGCTTCGGTGGGCTCGGTGAGAAGCACCGGGGCCTGCGGGTCGTTGGAGATCTGGACCATGAGGTCCGCGATCTGCTTGCCGGCGGGAGTGCGGTCGCCGACGACGATGCGCGAAGGGTGGGTCGCGTCGTAGTAGGCGGTGCCTTCGCGGAGGAATTCGGGAGTGAAGACGATGCTCGCCTGCGGGTGTTTTGTGCGCTGCTGTGCTGTGAAGCCGACAGGGATGGTCGACTTGATGGCCGTGATGGCCTGTGGCGCAGCCGCGAGGGCTTGGGCGAGAACGGTTTCGACGGTGGAGGTGTCGAAGTAGCTGGCGGTGGGGTCGTAGTCGGTGGGGGTCGCGATAATGACGACCTCCGTGCCTGCGTATGCGGCGTGGGGATCTGTGGTTGCGGTGAGTCGCTGTGTCTTGGTGTCGAGCGCGTGTTGCAGGTCGGCGTCGGCGATGGTGGACCGGCCGCTGTTGATGCGCTGCACGCGGGCCGAGTCGATGTCGAGCACCGTGACATCGTGGAACTCTGCTAGAGCAGCTGCGTTCGCCATACCGACGTAACCGGCGCCCACCACAGTGATCTTCACAAAAGACACCATACGACCCGGGACTGCTGCACGGATAGGTGACAGGTTCTTCATGCGGCCTGGGTGGCCGGTGTGGTCATGATTGTCTCGTATTCGATGGGGGTCAAGCGGCCGAGTCGGGCTTGGCGTCGTCGGCGGTGGTAGGTGCGTTCGATCCAGGTGACGATTGCGATGCGCAGCTGGTCTCGTGTCTGCCAGGTGCGCCGGTTGAGCACGTTTTTCTGCAGCAGGGCGAAGAATGATTCCATGGCGGCGTTGTCTCCGGCGGCGCCGACTCGCCCCATGGATCCGACGAGGCCGTGAGATCGCAAGGCGCGCAAGTATTTTCGCGAACGGAATTGACTGCCTCTGTCGCTGTGCACCACGCAGCCGGCCACGTCACCGCGGCGGGCTGCGGCGCTGGTGAGCGCGGCGACGGCCAGGCGGGATTTCATGCGGGAGTCGATGGAGTAGCCCACGATCCTGCCCGAGTAGGCGTCTTTGACCGCGCACAGGTAGAGCTTGCCCTCGCCGGCTTGGATTCCAGCGGTCGTCGCAACACTCGTGGTCAGGAGTGGTTGTGGCGGAGCGGAAGTACGACGATGGGCAGCGGCACGAGGTGCTTGCTCGAATAGATCGCGGCGAGACGATTCGAGCGGCGTCACTGGCCGCAGGCGTATCGCCTGACGCCGGATATCGGTGGGCGAAGCAGGCGGGGTTGTCGAACCCGCGTAGCCGTCCCCGCTCCTATACGCCGGAGGAGAAGGCGCTGTTCCTGCGGCGGCTTGCCGAGGTGGGGGACGTGTCCAGGGTTGCCCGTGAACTCGGGTTTGCTCGTCCGACCTGTTATGCGTGGGCGCACCGCGCAGGGGTGTTCACCAGCACGTATGCGGACGATCGGCGGCAGGAGTTCTTGCGGCTGAGATCCGAGGGGGTGCCTCGAGCTGAGGCAGCACGCGAACTGGGAATCGATCAGCATCAGGCGTCTGACTGGGATCAGGGCATCCGACAGTTTTCTAAGGGGCGCATTTATCCGGACGGGCGGGTGGTGCTTTACAACCAAGACGAGATACTGGCTGCCGTGAGAAGGCCACGAAGAACCTGGGCACACGGCGAGTACGTTCCGATGGCGGCCGTGGAGAAGGTCATCGACGCCCGTTATCTGAGCCTCGTCGAGCGCGAATGCATCAAAGACCTTGTGCAGCAGGAGATGTCGATCCGGCAGATCGCCGCGTCGATGGGACGGGCGCCGTCGACGATCAGCCGTGAGCTCAAGCGCAATACTGTCGGGGCGGGCGGGTATCTGCCGCACACGGCACACCGGCTGTCGGTCAAACGGAGACCTCGGCCGAAGGTGGCCAGGCTGGTGAACGCGGGACCATTGCAGGACTATGTGGCGGAAAAGCTCGCCAAACGCTGGTCGCCGGAGCAGATCACCCACAGGCTCCGCAAGGACCATCCCGAGAGCCGGGAGATGCACGTGTGCACCGAGACGATCTACCAGGCCATCTACGTGCATGCCAAAGGGCAATTGCGCAAAGAACTCGACGCCCCGTTGCGGCGTGGTCGTCGCCGACGCAAACCACGCAAGGCGCCTGGCGCTCGCACCCCGAGGTTCATCGACGACATGGCGCCGCTCGCGGAGCGGCCCGAAGAGGTCGAAGCACGCGTGATCCCCGGCCATTGGGAAGGTGACCTGATCACCGGAAGCCAGAACAAATCGGCGGTAGCCACCGTCGTCGAGCGGACCTGCCGCTACGTGGTCCTCGGGCATCTGCCCGGCGGGCATGACGCCGAGGCTGTCAAGGACAGCCTGACCATCGCCCTCGGGTATCTGCCCGATCACCTGCGACGCAGCCTGACCTGGGACCAAGGAGCCGAAATGTCCGGCCACAAGGCGTTTTCCGTCGCCACGAACATGGACGTGTACTTCTGCGACCCCGGCTCGCCATGGCAGCGCGGCACCAACGAGAACACCAACGGACTGTTACGCCAGTACCTACCCAAGGGCAGCAACCTCGCGATCCACGAAGCCGACGCACTCGCCGCGATCGCCGCCGAACTCAACGGACGACCCCGCAAGAGTCTCGACTGGGACACCCCCGCAGAACGATTTGCCGCCCTACTAGACTCGGCATAGGTCAACCCGTTGCGACGACCGCTGGAATCCAAGCGGTGCGATGCTCCGTGATGTCCGTGAGCCACAGTTCATTCGGGCTTTCGGCG